>JAGXIP010000191.1 GCA_024635585.1 Saccharicrinis sp.
ACCTTAGCTGTAATAACCTTTTTTTATATAAAAATATGGTTGTGAGCGAAACGATAGGGGTGAGTGCCAATAATATGGTGAGTGCAACGGTGGATATGGATTTTGAACCTTCAGCAGCATCAACCGCGTTTATGCCTTTAAAATTTAAAACATACAGTGTTTCGGCCACAAAAGTAATTTGTGGTGTAAAAAACATGGAAACTGCAAAGGCCAATGCCAACAGTAAATAAATGGTTTGTACTCTTTGTATCATGGTTTAATTTTTTGGTAAAAATAGCAAGAAATATTGTAAGGGTTTATACTTTCCATGAGCAATTGTACCAATAATTACTGTTAGGATGTGCTTAGTTTACAAAAATAATATACCTTGCTAAAAAATAGAAAAACTATGGAACATAGAATAGAAGAATCAGAATTGATTATAAATAAAGATGGTAGTGTATTTCATCTTCACCTTAAACCAGGCGAATTAGCCGATAATATCATATTGGTGGGCGATCCAGGCAGGGTGAGGACTGTAGCCTCTTTTTTCGATAGCATTGAGTTAGAACGCAGTAACCGCGAATTTATTAGTATAACCGGAACCTATAAAAATATCAGGTTTACTGTGGTGGCTACCGGCATTGGTACTGATAATATAGATATTGTGGTTAATGAGTTGGATGCCCTTGTAAATGTTGACTTTAAAACCAGAAAAGTTAAAAAGGAACTGAAATCCCTAAATATGGTGCGTATAGGCACTTCGGGGTCCTTGCAGCACGACTTGCCAGTAGATAGTTGTTTATTGAGTAGCAAGGCCATTGGTTTTGATGGCTTACTTAACTTTTATGCCGGTCGTAACGAAGTAGTAGATATTGAATTTGAGCAGCATTTTAAAACAGCCTTACAATGGAATCCTCTGCTAACATCGCCTTATGTGGTGGATGCATCGCCAAAATTGTTAAAAAAATTGGCTCAGAATAATTTTGCTCAAGGTGTAACCATATCGGCACCCGGTTTCTACGGACCACAAGGGCGTGTAATACGTTTGCAGATACAGGACAAGGAAATAAACGATAAAATAAGTAATTTTATACACGAGCAGCATAAGATCACCAATTACGAAATGGAATGTTCGGCCATTTATGGTTTGTCCAAATTATTGGGACATCATGCAGCCACGGTTTGTGCTATTATAGCCAATCGTAAGGCCGGCACCTATAGTAAAGATTATAAACCGGTAATAAAAAAGTTGATACAACAGGTACTAGATAGTTTGGTTTAATATAATTACAACGTATGGACAAAACAAAAGTACAGGCATTGATATCTTTGCTGGATGATCCCGATGAAACAATTTTTAACACAGTAGAGGAGGAATTGCTAAAAGAGGATGTTGCGGTGGTAGATGACCTAGAAAAAGCATGGGAGATATCACAAGACGATGTTTTTCAGCGTAGGGTTGAGAATATTATTCATACCTTACAGCTAAAAGATGTCCAGAGTCTTATGCACAAGTGGATAGACGAAGGAGGCACCGATTTGTTGTATGGGGTATTTTTAGTGGCTAAGTACCAATACCCTGATCTTGATTTTAATGAATTAAATGATAAAATAAACGCCCTTCGCAAGGATATTTGGCTCGAGCTAAACAACCATCTTACATCGCTCGAGAAAGTACGAATTATCAATCATGTGATGTTCGATTTGCATAAGTACACGCGCAGTAGTGGTAACTTTTTTGCTCCTCAAAACTCTTATATTAACGAAGTGATAAATACCAAAAAAGGAAATCCCATTTCGTTGTGTATCATCTATTCAGTGGTGGCTCAGCGATTAGGCATACCTATTTATGGTGTTAATCTGCCTAAAAATTTTGTTCTTTGTTATCTCGATGAAAACATGTTGCAACAATCGCTGACGGGTCAAAGGAATAAGGTGCTTTTTTACATTAACCCGGTAAACAAAGGTTCTGTGCTGGGACGAAGCGAAATTGAGTATTTCGTTAAGCAACAAAAATTAGTTTCCCAACATTCTTATTTTGAGCCCTGCAGCAATATTGATATTGTAAAAAGGGTACTTTTAAATTTGATATTTGCCTATCAAAATCAGAAGGACGAAATTAAAAAGAAAGAGATACAGTTGTTAATGGATTTATTTAACCTGAACTATTCATAAATTTTAGAAAATATGAATAAAGTTCAGAGCCTGTTCCGCTTTTGCGGGATTAACCCCGACATAGCTGAACTTTAATTTTTGAAAAAAATTATCACTGGTGTCCGGTAAACTTTTTTAATTATCCTTTAAACCCAGGATCTACAAGGAATTATAGATATATCATTAAAAGAGGGCTAACTTCCGCCTCAGAGAATTTCCGTTAAGAAAATCAAACGGATTGGCGTTAAAAAATTCGGGTTGTTTGAGCGTAGCGAGTTCCTGAATTTTAGCCAAGCAGTCTGATTTTTAGTAAATTATGTGCAGCGGCGGCCTTTTTTCCTTACTTTTTGGGGCTGTAGCCAATTATTGCGATGTGTGAGGACAGAATCAAGCTTGCTTGAATTATGTTGAACGAAGCAATAATCTTAAATAAAAAAAGTAAGAGCCGTGCGGCTCGAGCACAAAAGTAAGATTACATTATTTTTACCGGACAACAGTAATTAGAAATACAATTTAAAATCATATAAAATGCATTTATCAAAAACATTACAACCCCAAGTGATTTGGGAATATTTCGAAAAAATTTGTCAAATTCCGCGACCTTCGAAAAAAGAAGCCAGGATTATTGAGTACCTGGTTGCGTTTGCGGTGAAAAACGGATTACAATATAAAACAGATACCATCGGTAACGTGCTTATTAGTAAACCAGCAACGGCGGGCTGCGAAGATCTAAAATCAGTGGTGCTTCAGTCGCATGTGGATATGGTTTGCGAAAAAAATGCTTCGGTAAAACATAATTTCGAAAAAGATCCTATCGTTCCGGTTATAGAAGGGGAGTGGGTAAAAGCCAGCGGCACAACCCTGGGCGCCGATGATGGTATTGGTGTAGCAGCGCAACTTGCCCTCCTGGCGAGCACCGACATTAAACATGGCGATATAGAGTGCCTGTTTACCGTTGATGAGGAGACGGGGCTTACAGGTGCCTTTAATTTGAAGGATGATTTTTTTAATAGCAAAATACTCCTGAACCTCGATTCGGAGGATGATGGAGAGCTTTTTATTGGATGCGCAGGAGGTGTGGATACCGTAGCTACTTTTGATATTAAAGAAGAGGAGACACCTCAAAAATATTTTTCTTTTAAACTAGAGGTCTCCGGACTTACGGGAGGACATTCGGGCGATGATATCCACAAAGGATTGGGCAATGCCAATAAAATAATGAATCGTTTTTTATGGGATGCGGCTCGCAAGCATAGTCTCCGACTACATAGTTTTAACGGAGGCAACTTGCGCAATGCCATTGCCCGCGAAGCATCCGCCGTAGCAGTGGTACCTTCTTCGCAAAAAGAGCCAGTGCGCATAGCTTTCAATATTTTTTATGACGAAATATGTACGGAACTGCAAATAACGGAGCCCAACCTTAGGATGAATTTGGAATCGTGCGACCTACCCGAAACAGTTTTTGAGGAAGGCTTTCAGCATAAGCTTTTAAATGCTATTTATGCCTGTCCGCATGGTGTAATGCAGATGAGCGCTAGTTTAAAAGGCTTGGTAGAAACATCGACTAACCTGGCAGCAATAAAAACCGAGGAAGGTAAAATTATTGTAACCACCAGTCAGCGCAGTTCGGTAGAAAGTGCCAAAGAGGATGTGGCTGCCATGGTTCGTAGCGTATTTGAACTGGCCGGAGCCGAATTAAAACATGGCGAAGGCTATCCCGGTTGGGCACCCAATACCGATTCGGAGATATTGGCTATCACCCGTGAATCATACGAGCGTTTGTTTGGCGAAACCCCTGTGGTACGGGCTATTCATGCCGGTTTAGAGTGTGGACTCTTCCTACAAAAATACCCCGACTTGGATATGATATCCTTTGGGCCAACCATCCTTGGAGCCCACTCGCCCGATGAAAGAATAAATATTAAAACCGTAAATAAATTCTGGCTGCACCTGTTGGATGTGCTGGAGAATATTCCGGAGAAGGATTAGGGTTTAAAATACTTTAATAGAGAAATTAACTCTTCAATATCAGTATTTAAACCTAAAGGTGTGGAAGTATTTGATTTGTACTGAACGTTATATAAATGGAGAACACCAGAGGGGAGGGGTACGATATACTATATGTTGAAACAGGAAACTATGAAGATGCTAATGGCGAAGTTGCTGAAGAAAACAGGTGATTGATACTATTAATATTTTTTTGTCCTCCTTCGATCGCTTTGAGATATTAACTAACGATATTAAAAGCATTGATATTGATGAATACCAAAAAAATGCAACGGTGAACTTTTTATCCATTACAAAGGCTTGTTTGACAAAAGCAGCGAAGCCATAAATTTTAAAGGGAACGCATGCTTTAAATTAAAACCCAGCAAATACGGTGGGTGGAGCATCTACCATATAAATCTGCAGGGTTTGACCATAGAATAAGTATTTTTGACGGTACTAAGTTAATGCGGGCAATATCGTATTGACCCGATTTTTATTGACTACACTTTTTCATCCTGAGCTCTCCAAATACAAGGTAATTTAATTAAGGAGCCAATGCTGCTGTGAAAAATTCTTCAAGTAAAATTAGTGAAGATTTAGGTAAAGAATAACCAAACACAATGAGCAAGGCTAATTGCCTTTTATCCGGGAAATATAATTCGACAGCGCGTCACCCTCCACAGATCTTGATTCTGTGGATTTTTGAATTTCTACCTCGCCGTTTTTATACTTAAGGTAGAACTTGAAAATATAATCGGCGTCTTGCTCTATGCCCATTTTGCCAAAGCGCAAATCGGCTAAATACAACCCGTTTTCATCTTCATTTACATGGTAATAACCGTTGGTAAAGCTGATTAGTTTTTTTAAATCTTCGTTTTCTGAAATATCTTTTAGTTTTGTATCATTACGGGGTATATACATAAAGTCCTTGGGTTTTTCTGAGTCAAAGTTGGAGTACAAGGCCATATGATATCCTGAATCTGTTTCTGCCATTCCCATCCATAAAAAATTAGTGAGTGGCAAAGGTACTGTTTTAAACCTTTCATAATTAATCTGCTGCCTTGCAAAAGCCTCTTTGAAAACAGCATTTACGTACAATTTATTGGCCACCGTTGCTGACAAATAAACAGTTGTGACGACAAGCGTGCTCCATATAAACTTTCGTCTAAGCAACCAAGTCCGCTTGAGAAAAGGAATCGTTAAAAGGGCGAATATAAAGGGAAGGGTATAAAAAACATCCACAATGCCAATGGTGCTGAATTCGACCCTATAGTTGAAAAAGGGAAGGAAAGCACCGGTTCCATAGGTAGTAAAATAGTCTAATATGGGATGCGTAAAGGCGGCCCAAAAGACTAATGTGGACCATTCGCGAATGCTTATGTTCTGTTTTTTGCGATGGATACGATGAATCAGCCATCCCAGCAAAGGAGCCAACAAAAAAGCAAAAAGCAAGGCATGGCTAAAGCCACGGTGTACAAAAAGGCCATCTACCTCGCTAAAAAACGGGGCAACAAGCACGTCCAAATCGGGGATTAGACCGGCCACAGCGCCATAAATTATGGCCTTGTTCCCTGCTTTTTTGCCTAGCACTACCTCTCCGACTGCTGCACCCAAAACTGTTTGCGTAATTAAATCCATATCGCTTTTATGCTGATTATTAAAAATACAGTTGCTTACAGATAACTTTTTTGATGGAATATTGTTTAATGTTTATAGCTATTTTATTAAACATTTAAAATGAAATTTTTAATATTTGTAATCATGGGATTAATGATACCTAAAGGGGAAACTACCCTGTTCGATTTTAATTCACCAGAAACATCGGGGCAATGGAACATTGTAAATGATGGTGTTATGGGTGGTATATCGCAAAGCAACATGACTTTAAATCCCGATGGCACAGCTACATTCAAAGGTGAGGTGTCTTTGGAAAACAATGGTGGTTTTGCATCTGTCCGTGCCGAGTTAAATTATATTCCCAAAAAGGAGTTTAAAAGTGTCATGGTGCGTGTAAAAGGAGACGGGAATATATACAACATCCGTTTCCGTACCAATAAAAATTTTGATGGTTACGCCTATCAAGCTAAAATAAAAACTGAAAAAAATGATTGGAAGGAATTTAAAATCCCTTTTGCCGATTTCATACCTGTGTACCGCGGCAAAACCGTACAAAATAAACCGCCGTTGGTATCAAGCGACATGGCTCAAATAGGTTTTTTAATTGCCGATAAACAAAAAGGTACTTTTGAATTAACACTGGATTGGATAAAATTTTATGAGTAATAGTTTGTATTGATTTTTTTGAGATTGGCTTTGTTTTTAGATTATCTTTGTGACGTGAGAAATTCAGTCAGGATATTAAGCGTATTACTTTTAACAGCGATTTATTGCTATGCAATAGGGACTGTTGACGCTTCTTTTACTTCTGCTGATGCAAAAGGTACTTTACATACCGAACAGGAAAAGTACACTTTAAATGTGGCTAGCCATCTTTTCTGCCATACTTCGCAAACGGAAAATTCGGTAAGTAGCCCATCTCAGCTTCCCACACCAAGTTTAGAGAAGCAGTATGACCCACAATGGGCAGCTATAAAGGCGGCTGAACTCTTATTTGAAACTGAATTTTATCAGTATTCCCGAGTTTCTCGTAACTTTCTGATTCTTTGTCGGAAAGTCGATCTCTTATTCCCTTTTCATTATTTTTGGTAAACTATTTTTAAGCGGTTTTTTATCTTAAATGCACTTAATTATTTAGGTTAAATACATCGAACCATACATTCTGCGCTGTGCCATTTCGCGTGGCCAACTTACCAATCAAATACAAATTTTAATATGTAATAAAATGGGATTAGGAAATATAATTATCGGTGCTGTTTTAATGGCAGCTTTTGTTGTGCCTTTTGTTTTATCAGGACGCAACAGTAAAAAAAGAAAAAATAAAATGTTGTTGTCACTTCGTGCAATAGCTAATCAGCATAATAGTAGCGTAAGCATCCATGAGTTTTGTGGTGATTTTGTGATAGGAATGGACGAACTTAAAAACTTTGTATTTTTTCACAAAAAAAGTGAGGGTAAAGAGCTTACAAATTTTATAGATCTCTCCGAAATAAAAAATTGCCGTGCGCATATTTTAAGGAGAGACGCTGTTAAAGGTGCCGACAAGATGATAGACAAGCTTGATTTAAGCTTTACTCCGCACGATAAAACCAAAAAAGTTATTGATTTGGAGTTTTATAATACCGATGTAAGCTCGGTACTTATCGGTGAACTGCAAGTAGTTGAAAAATGGGCGAAATTGGTTACCGATCGCTTGACTCAGCAGAACAAACTTAACCGGGCATCGTAAGCTAATGTTATTGCATTGCGATATTTAAAGGCTGTAATAGAAACCACGGGTGATTACTCGTGGTTTTTTTAACAACGCTTTCCCATATCGACGCTTTCATCTTTCTCCCGGCTTCATTGACGCTGACAGATCTTACAACTCGCAATATTTTTTTACATTTGCTTCTCAAAATATTTACCACGCAATACTTATCATGCAAAACAAAGTAGTGATTATTACCGGAGCATCATCCGGAATTGGATTGGCACTGGCCAGAGAGTTCGCTCAACGAGGAAATAAACTGGTGCTGGCAGCCCGCTCAGCCGACAAACTTCAGGAGATTGAAGAAGAATTAAAAAGCCAAGGTGCGGATATTATCACGGTTATTACCGATGTAAGTGTAGAAGCCGACTGTAGAAATATGGTAGAAAAAGCGGTGGAGAAATTCGGGCGTATCGATATACTTATCAACAATGCCGGACTATCCATGCGTGCCCTTTTTAAAGATGTGGATTTATCGGTTTTAAAACAGCTAATGGATGTTAACTTTTGGGGAACGGTGTATTGCACCAAATATGCCTTGCCCTACCTTATACAATCAAAGGGAACGGTAGCCGGCATCTCGTCCATAGCTGGATACGTAGGTTTGCCCGGCCGCACAGGTTATTCGGCTAGCAAGTTTGCCATGCATGGCTTTTTGGAAGCTTTACGGGTAGAGAATTTAAAAACTGGACTAAATGTATTGATTGCAGCACCCGGCTTCACAGCATCCAACATACGTAAAACTGCGCTCACGAACGACGGTTCGCAACAGGGCGAAACACCACGTAAAGAAGAAAAAATGATGAGTGCCAGCGAAGTGGCAAAGCATGTAGCTCATGCTATCGAAAAACGCAAATCCACACTTATCCTCACCTTTGTTGAAGGAAAACTGACCGTGTGGCTTAAAAAATGGATGCCAGATACCCTCCAAAAACTAACGTATAAGCACATGGCCAAAGAGTCAAATTCATCGTTTAAATAAATATCAGGCTTAGGGCACCACTATAAAATGAATTTCAATCTAAATTATTCCGGAAATAAAAATTAACATACTATCTTACGAAATCATTTTGAATGAATTAAGCAGAAGATAGAGCTACGGATAGAGGATGCCTACCCATAAGATACGATCTCTTAATCTCTTATCCATAAATCTCTTAACTACAAACATACTTGCATGAGCAAAAGAGACAACAGAACATTAAAAACATCCCAGTTATTAGCACTGGTCGCATGTAGGGTGCTTATTGGATGGCACTTTTTATACGAGGGCTTCGTTAAGGTTTTAAACCCCAATTGGACGTCAAAAATGTTCTTGTTAGATTCCCAGGGCATGTTTAAATCGTGGTTTTTGTGGATGGCCAATACCGAGGGAGTTCTGCAAACGGTAGATTTTTTAAACCAATGGGGATTGGTACTCATTGGAGCATCACTTATATTAGGTTTATTTTCGCGCATAGCCACTGTTGCAGGAGCTATAGTGCTGGCTTTGTTTTACCTATCACATCCCCCATTAATAGGTGTCGAATATATGTTACCCTCAGAAGGGAGCTATATGATAGTTAATAAAAATCTGATTGAAATGTTTATGCTCATCGTTTTGGCGCTGATACCCACCAGTCAGTATATTGGCTTAGACAGATTAATTTTTAGAAGCAGAAGGAAGTAAGGTTATGGAAGAAGAAAACAAAAAATCGGAATTGGTAACTTCATCCATGAAAATGGATCGCAGAGATATACTCAAAAGCCTAGCTACGGTTCCCATCGTTGGAGCCTTTGCCTATGGTATGTATAAAAAAAACAGATACTACGAAACCCTGAACAGCAAACTATTAGAAGAACTCGATTTTGATATAAAGGAACAGACTGGACTTAATGTGCCCACCGATAAAAAAATAAGAATCGGCGTGGTAGGTTGTGGCGGTCGAGCCACCTATTTGATGCGCTCCTTGGGCTTTGCTAATCCTGCTTATATTGATGAGCAGATAGAATGGTCAAAAACAGATAAGGGCTGGCAGGAACGATTACAGAATTTTATAGATCAGGATGATATGGGAGTGGAGATAACTGCCATATGCGATGTTTTTGACATACATGCCGAAGAAGCCATAAAATCAGGCCAAAATATCTACCGCCAAGGTTCAAAGGGTAAGATGGGAAGAGCGCCAAAAAGATACCTTACCTATCAGGAGTTGGTTAGAGCCGATTATAAACGAAAAAATGAAATGTACACTTTTTTAAATTGAAATGTACAAAAATAATAATTTTAGTGATGCAAAAAGGGAGCCTATTGGCTCCCTTTTTTATGTCGTGGATGTTTGGTATTCCGGGCTTTCATAACCGCCG
>JAGXIP010000192.1 GCA_024635585.1 Saccharicrinis sp.
AGAGCTCTCCTTCCGCTAAGGCGGAACAGGCTCCGGTAAGAGCGGTATTTGCTTTGCTAATCGCTCACAAATAATCTCCAATGCCTGCCACATCTATCCCTACAATAGGTTTTGTTGATTTTGCAATCAAAATCTTACAAAACTGGTATCAGGATGCTTTCTCATTCGATTTGGTATTTGCTCCCTCATTGGTCTCAAATAATCTCATATGCGGTTTAGCTCATCCTGTTTAATATTTATAGGCTTTCGTGATTTAACTATCGTTGATTTTCAATTCCGCTGTGTTACAATTCTGTTTCCCGCAATGCTGCGGGACAGGCTGTCAGTATCGGAATTTGCCGCCGGTATTAGCTCATTATTCAATCACAAATAATAAACTTTTTCAACAACTTCCGTTGTATTCAAGTGTGTCAGAGCGTACATTAAGCATTAAACTTTGACTCTTTAAAGATAGTGCGGTGCAAACTTGAGGGGAATATATTTTGTTTTTTCTTATTCTATTCCAGAATTCAATTGTTTTTTTCGGCTATTAAAAGATTGATAAAGTATCGGAATAACAAAAAGTGAAAAAATCATGGAAAGGCTCATTCCACCAATCATTGATATTGCGAGGGGTTTAAGCATTTCAGCACCTTCACCCATAGCAAATGCCAGGGGTAAAAAACCAAAAATACTCGAGAGTGTTGTCATTAAAATAGGTCGCAGACGAACTCTGCCAGCCATTAACAAAGCGGTAGTAATATCTGGATTCTCTTTCAGATATTTTTCGGTGTAATCAATCAATAATATTCCATTATTTACTACCACTCCAATAATCATAATCATGCCCATAAAAGCAGATATATCGAGTGATGTTCCTGTAAACCATAAAAATAGAAATACCCCACTCACCGAAAGCGAAGTGCCAATAAGAATAGCAAGTGCGGTGCCGAATGAGTTAAATTCGAATAACAAAACAATAAAAATGATGAACGTCGCTAAAATTAAAATTAGCATAAGTTCTTTAAATGCCTGTTGCTGACTTTCGTATTGTCCACCGAGTTGAACAGTAACGCCAGGAGGTAAATGCCAGTTGTTCAGGAGTTGTTGGATATCGGCAGCCGTTCCGCCAAGGTCGCGCCCCGAAATTTGGGCTTCGATATTTACAACCTGACTCAGATTTTCGTGTTCAATATCCGTTTTCCCAGGTATTTTTTTAATCTCGGCCAGCTCACTTAAAATAACCGTTCTATTAATTTCAGGAAAATAAAGAGGTAGTGATTGTACCCTTTCAAAATGCGAACTGTACTCTTTTGGATAACGGATGCGCACAGGAATTAATTTTATTCCTTCCATAACCTGAGTGGCTTCATCACCCCACAGCGCCATGTTTACAGCATTATTTACTATTTGAGGCGTTAATCCATAACGGGCTACTTCTTCAGTTTTTATTCGAATGGTAAGTTCAGGCTCTCCAGCTTCAAAGCCTGGATAAATGTCAACTACACCATTAATGTTTTCCAAAGAATCAGCCATATTAGCAGCTACGCCCTGAATTGTCGAAAGATTTTTACCATAAACTTTTATTACAACTGGGGCAATTTCACCACTTAAATCATTGAGCCGATCCGGCAAGACCTGAAATATTTCAGGTGATAGATTTGGCTCCTTTTGTTCTATAAAATCACGTAACTCATCCATTATTTCAAAAGCAGAACGGGTTCTGTCTTTTTTTAGGTTGATAACAAAGTCGCCATCGTTGGCATGTGTTCTTGGATGTGCCAAACTACGTCCTGTACGCAACGAATATGCTTCCACTTCTGGAATGGTCGGTAAATAATCGGTAATACTTTTTAACATGGTACGTGTTCCGTCAACTGAGCTTCCCGGAGGCGCTAAATAGTCCAGAACAATAGTGCCTTCATCCCAAAGAGGTAAAAATCCGCTGGGTATTTTTTTGAATAAACCAATACTACCCATAATTGTAACAGCAATCAGGAGATAAACAATAATCGGTTTTTTTAAACCCATTTTCAATACAGACTGATGCACATTTATAATTTTGCCCATCACTTTTCCCGGTTTCCTTTTTTTTGTAGAGATAAAAGTAACTGCAACTGCAGGGGTTAAAAAAACAGCCAACAACAAGGAAGCCAAAATTGCGAGGCTTAAGGTAAGTGCCAGCGCTTTAAAAAATATGCCCGGCACTCCGGTAAGAAAAACAAGAGGCACAAGAACGATGAGTGTTGTTAGCGTGGCGCTGAGAAGCGGTGCAATAATTTCGCTCGTAGCTTCAATAACCGCCAGCTTTCTGCTTTTACCCATTTCGAGGTGACGTTCGATATTTTCGACCACAACAATGGCGTTATCGACTAAAATACCAATGGCAGCAGCTAAGCCACCAAGGCTCATCACACTAAGGTTTATTCCGGTCATCTTGATGGCAATAAAAGAAATCAGCACGGCAACCGGAATAATAATAACAGTAACCAGTGTAATTCGCAAGCGGCGAAGAAAGAGCAATAAAATTAAGAAAGTAAGAAATGCTCCTATCAAAATAGAATCTCTTACATTGTTAATGGATGATTTGATGAAGCCTGTCATGTCGTACCACTTGATCATGTTTACATCATCGGGCAAAACGGGTTTCAGTTCAGCTAGCTTATCATCAACGGCTTTCATAATCGACACTGCATTTGTGCCGGGCTGTTTTATGATGGTTATTAATACGGCAGGGTGCTGATTGCTTTCGCAGGCAATAAAGGTCTCTTTGACCGTTGAAATAACATTTGCCACATCTTTTAGACGAACCGGAGTATCTCCATTATTTCGAATAATGGTATTTTCAATATCGCTCATTTTAAGATAGCGATTATCGGCTATATTCAGGTATAATTTATTATTCTCTTCAAGCCGACCTACATAATCGAGCGAATTATTTTCTTTTATTGCCTTGCTTATGTTATTATAATCCATTTTATAAGCAGCCAGTTTGTCGGCATCAAGTTCAACACGGTATTCACGCTCGTTCCCTCCCATTACTTCCACATTGTAAACTCCCGGAATAGCGGCAAGTTGTGGCCGAAGCGTGTAAATGGCTATGTCGCGCAAATGCAATAAATCTTGATTATTGGAATACAAACTATAACCGGCAACAGGATAAGTACTGGTAGTAAAGCGGCGAACTTCAAGTGTTACTCCCGAAGGCAACTGACTTTGAATGCCACTAACCTGTGCTTGCACCAATTGATAAGCCTGAAACATGTCGGTGCTCCATTGAAAATCGATATTTATTTCGGCAGAACCCCGGCTAATAGAAGAACGTACTGTTTGCACCCCCTCTACCATCATAACGGCTTCTTCGATGGGCTTGGCCACTTCCATTTCCATCTCGTTAATGGGGGTGAGTCCATAATCGACCATTACTGCAATACGTGGAAATGTAGCATCGGGAAATACACCTTGCGGAATTTTATTTACCAAATAAAATCCGGTGGCCGAAAGGAAAAGAAAAATAAAAATTAAAGCTCGACGATTATTTACCGTAAATGATGAGATTTTATTCATGCAAATAAAATTAAATATTCTAATAAAAACGGTCTGCGACCATTCATTCCGTAATTACTTCTAAGTTATCCTTTAATGAATAGGCCTTTTCAATCGCTACTTGTTGGTTTTCTTCCAGACCTGAAAGGATTTCAACATTGTCATTATTCATCATTCCGATTTCAACAAGGCGTTTTATAGTTTTTCCATTATCAATAATGAAAACAAAATTTTGTCCTTCTTCTTCAACCAATGCTGAGCGAGGCATTAAAAGTGCTGCTTTATGTTGTGGTGTTTGAATACTTAATTTAACTCTCATACCCGGTTTGAATTTGAGAGAGGGATTATTGAGTTTTAAGCGAATCATCAGGCTTTGATTTTCTGAAACAGAGGCTGTAAAAGTCTCAATTGGAAGCGTTATGTCAGGATGAATATAATTGGTAAAGCTGACATTAACATATTTTGCATTTCGGGCAAGGTCGAGGTGTTGAACAGGAAGTTCACCCTGAACATCTAATGTTCTTATATCGCCAATATGCACAATGTGTTCTCCTTTTCCAACCACATCTCCGGTATGTAGCAATACATTCATTACAACGCCCGTAACCGGACAATGAAGCGGAATACTTTTCTCCTGTTCATCCAGCAAAGGCTTTAATTCGTCAGGTATATTATCGGCAATTTGCAAGAGTGCTTCACGGCGGGCAGGAATAATAATTCCTGCAAGTTGTCCTTTTTCAACTTTATCGCCTTTTAATAGAGAAAAATCAGTAAGGCGACCTTCAAACTGAGATGAAAGCCATGCTTGTTGACGTAAGGCTAATTGACCAAAAAAAGAAATTGTATCGTTAATATCGCCCCGAATTACTGGTGCTATTTTGACATGTATTTTTATTTTACTTTTCAATTCCTGATGGGTTGGTGTTGATGGACAAGCAATCAGAACAATTCCTACAAGCATTATTGAAAATAGTTTTCGTACTGGAAAAAGTTGATACATAGTGCCGTTTTATTTAATATTTTTTATCTTTTCTGTTTGTCCCGTAATTAAATAGAACGCGATTACCGATTTGAGATATCGGTTTCGAGCGGTGTTAATTTGCATGGTAGTTTTTGTGAGCGTTTGTTGGGCCAATAAAAAATCAAGATTGTTTGAAATTCCGGCTTTATAATTTATTTCAGCAACCTGAGCTTGTTTCTCATCATTTGCTATTTTCTCATCTTGAAAATCAAGAATTTTTTTGGACTGCTGAATCTGTTTAAAAATCTGTCCGCATTGAATGGTAAGCTCTCTTTCAGCATCTTGTTTTTGCGATAGAATAGCTTCCGAAGAAATATCATATTCTTTCAAATGAAATTTATTTTTATTGAACTGATAAATTGGGATACTTGCTCCCAAACCAACTAATGCATAACCACCATCGCCGGTTGGATCTCCATCGAATGTGTAGCCGCTAAACACCTGAATATGTGGCAAACGAGAAGCCTTAACTTCTCGTTTTTTCAAAAGTTCCGTTTCATATTCTTTTTGAATAATTGCTACTTGAGGATGTTTTTGTATTAAAGCCTCTTGCTTATCAAAATTGTTTTCAATTGATGTTTCAATATCGACAATTTTGTTTAAGCTCAAACCAGTAGCCGGATCTAAGCCCATTAATCGTGATAGGGCATATATTATTTGGTTTGCTTCAAGTTCTTTATTAAGTTGAAGCTCTTTTACTTCGTTAATGGTTGAATTAGTTTGTAAAATATCGAGCTGATTGGCGGTTCCGGCCTTCCATAAGGCAGTTAATATTTTCTGATGCTGATTCAAATACTCAAGTCGTGTATTTAATATCTCAAGCTCGACTTGGTATTGCTGCACATCGATATAAAGTCCTGCAATGACCCCAATTATCTCCAATTTGTTTTGTTGCTGAATAGCCTCTTGACGTTCGTATTGTTTTTGCTGAATTTCACTGGTTTTATACCAAAATTTACCTAAATCCCAATCGGCAATGGCCTGCAAATAATGCTGCCCGAAAGAATAAGGTGAAAGGAAAAGACCGGAAATACCCATAGCTCCCGATATTTGGGGGTAATAATTAGCCTGCTCGCGGTGTACCTGCATTTGCAATGCTTCGGAAAGAAGACTATCGGTTTGCAATTGAAAACTATTTTCTATAGCAAGCTGGATACAATTGGATAAGCTATAACTTTGAGGCTCCTGGGTTTGTGCACTTAAATTATTTGCCGACCCAAAGATTAGTATAAATAAGAGCGTATAAGCTGAGAGTGTTAATTGTTTTTTTTTCATTCAACAAACAATTTTATTGCTAGCATAATTGTGTAAAGGACAAATTAACAACGTTTTTTTGGGTAAATATGAAATTTCATATTTTTTTTGAATGTTTTCTGAAAAGTAAAATGACGGTTTATTTGTATTATTCAGGATAATTGTAATATAAAACGGTATAGTAATTATTCAAATAATCTGTAACGGTTATTTAGGACTAGTCAGTCAGTACGCCTCTCACAAACCATCCCGACGGTTTATCCATTTTATCGCGTTCAATACCTACTGGTGCGGTAAGCACAAGAGCAATAGCCACATCTAACAATATCCCAACTGAGAAATAATGCATCTATCGGGATTGCTATAATTATAAAAAACACCATGCCTAAAAAATATCCAATGTTGGAATATTATGAGCCAATGACACTTTGCTTAAAATATATTGTACAGCCCAATTACCATTTGAAGCCTCGAATACCTCCGGCAATGATGGACAGAAGTAACAATATTATAAAAATGAAAAAGATGATTTTGGCTATACCCACCGCACCGGCTGCAATGCCACCAAAACCAAAAATACCTGCCACAAGGGCAATAACCAATAACACTAAAATTAATCGTAACATGATATTAAATTTTAAAGGTGAAGAAAAAAGTTATATCTAAATCTAACTTATTGCTGGGTAAAAGTCAATAGAATGCTATTTTCTTGCCATATTGGGCACAGCATTTGATATTTTATTGGCAGCACTTATAATCTCCCTAATTTATGTGGTTTTTAAAATCGAACAAAGAAGTTTTTGCCGAACTGGGCGTTGATCCCGCACGAGGTCTTTCAGAAAAAGAAGCTGAGGCACGGCTGCAAAAGCATGGTCCCAATAAATTATCGTCGAAAAAGAGGAAAAGTATATTCCGTCTTTTTGTCGATCAATTAAAGCAATGGCTCATATATGTTCTGTTTGCTGCCGTGGTTATTACCCTTTTTATGGGTGAGTATATTGATGCCATCATCATATTACTGGTTATTTTTACTAACGCCATTTTAGGGGTAATTCAGGAAGTTAAAGCTGGAAAGGCCATCGAGGCGCTTCAAAAAATGACACGTACTAAAGTCCTCGTTCGTCGCGAGGGAGAAACCCGTGAAATAGATTCCGAAAAGATTGTGCCCGGTGATGTACTTATTCTGGATGCTGGTCGTATGATTGCTGCCGATTTGCGGATTATTGAATCTGCTGAGCTTCAAATAGAGGAGTCGGCGCTCACAGGCGAATCGGTTCCTGCACAAAAGGATGCGAATACCACATTTACCGATAAAAAAACTCCCTTGGGCGATCGCGCCAACAGTGCATTTATGTCAACAATGGTAACCAAGGGGCGCGGTGTGGCTATTGTGGTTGAAACAGGTATGAATACGCAGGTGGGCAAGATAGCCAAAAGC
>JAGXIP010000193.1 GCA_024635585.1 Saccharicrinis sp.
GATGTGTATAAGAGACAGGATTTATACCGAAAGGATTCGAGTTGACCATTTCAAAGGATTTGTTATTTAGCGAAGCGAACTCTTTGGAAAAGAAAGATGAAGATTTATTAGTGTTGATCAAATATATAGACAGTGATACCTGTTTTGCATATGTTCCTTACGGACCTAAGTTAGAACCTGCTTTTGAGAATCAAGGATTGTTTTTAGAAAACTTATCAGAATCAATAAAAGCGCAACTTCCGGCAAACTGCATCTTTATCCGTTATGATTTGATTTGGGAGAATCAATGGGCTACTGAAGAGGATTATTTCGATAGTAATGGAAATTGGATTGGGCCACCACCGAGTCAGACACAAGAATACCGGATGAATTTTAACACCGTAAATTGGAATTTGCAAAAGAGCATTGAGGATAATTTGCCCAAAAACACTTTTTTTCTTGATTTGACTATAGGCGAGAAGGATTTGCTTTATAATATGAGATATAATACAAGATATAACGTTAGAAAAGCAAATGAAAAAGGGATTAGAGTCCGTGAATATGGAATTGAGCACATCGGCGAATGGTACAAATTATATCTTGATACTGCAATTCGGCATAATATGCCAATACAAAATCAGGATTACTTTTCTACCGTATTAAAAAATCAGGATAATAGCAATCAGGGGGTGACTGTAAAGATGTTAATGGCTGATCTTGATGGTGAATTATTATCATCTATGTTTTTGGTTTTATCAAAGCAACGTGGTACCTATTTATATGGAGCCTCTACATCCTGTAAAAACAATTTAATGGCAAGTTATTCCCTTCAATGGGAATCGATAAAAATGGCAAAGAAATGGGGTTGCACAGAATACGATATGTTTGGTTCGGCACCGAACTTAAATCAAAGTCACCCTTTGCATGGTGTGCATATTTATAAGAAAGGATTTGGAGGAAATCTTTACCATAGAATGGGGTGTTGGGATTATCCATATAACCAAAAAATGTATAATCTATATAGATTGCTGGAACTTAAAAAATAAAAGAACAATAATTAAAAATAGCACGTTTTAAATTATGAGAAAAATAGCTTTAATTACCCTAGTTGCAACATTATACCTAATATTTCCACAATCAATTAAAGCAGTGGTTAAGCTTCCTGCTATTGTATCCTCAAATATGGTTTTGCAGCGTAATACTACTGTTGTGCTTTGGGGCTGGTCGGATGCCAAAGAGAAAATCACGATTGAAGTCTCTTGGTTGAAGGAGAAAATGAATATTAAAGCCGACAATGACGGCAGTTGGCGTATAGAGGTGAAAACGACTAACAGTAAAGAGCCTCAAAACATTAAAATAAAAAGTGAAGCATCGGATATTACCTTGGAAAATGTCTTATTTGGAGAGGTATGGTTGTGTTCAGGACAATCGAACATGCAGCAACCTATAAAGGGCTATGATGGACAACCTACGTTTGGCTCTGTTCCGGCTACTGCAAAGTCCAATAATCTGAATTTACGACTGTTTTCAGTTGATAGAGTTGGCTCAAAGACTCCGTTAGAAGATGTTGAGAAGTATACAGCTTGGCAACAAGCATCTCCAGAGAGTGTTTTAGATTTTAGTGCTATTGCCTATTTCTTTGGACAGCAGCTCCAGGAGATCCTAGATTGCCCAGTTGGTATGATTCATACTTCGTGGGGTGGTAGTTCAGTTCAGGCTTGGATAAGCAATGAAGTGATAAGTTCTTATCAGAAGGTCAATCTTGATGAAGTAGACATTACAAAAGGAACAAATCAAATTCCAACAGCATTGTTTAATTCGATGATTAATCCATTAGTTCCCTACACTATAAAGGGTGTTTTGTGGTATCAGGGCGAATCAAATCGCAAAGAACCAGAGAATTACAAAAAGCTTTTTCCTGCTATGGTAATAGATTGGAGAACTCGCTGGGGTATAGGGAATTTTCCATTTTATTACGTGCAAATTGCACCCTATAAATATGGCGGTAACAATGAATATCAAACTGTCGACAATTCTGCCTTTATTCGTGAAGCACAATTAAAATGTTTGGATTTGATTCCAAATTCCGGTATTGCCATTACTATGGATATAGGAGATGAATATAGTATTCATCCACCTAAGAAGAAAGAAGTGGCTGATAGACTATTGTATAATGCGCTAAATCAAACTTATGGTTATAAAACTGTGGATTACGCCTCACCGATTTATGATTCACTGGAGGCAAAAGATGGAGGAATAATCGTGAAATTTAAAAATGCAGAAACGGGTCTATATACGTATGATGGGTTAGAGGGCTTTGAGATAGCAGGAGAAGATAAAGTGTTTTACCCAGCTAAAGCTGAAATTGTGAATCGTAGAAATGTACTTGTAAAAAGTGATTTTGTTCCTAATCCTGTGGCAGTAAGATATGCTTGGTACAACTGGGGAGTTGGAACCCTTTTTGACACTAATCTTCTACCTGCTTCATCATTTAGAACAGACAAATGGGATGATGCGACACGAGTTGAAAATATAGATATTGAATAAAATACGCACTAACTGTGGTTTATAGATGATTATTTGTAATTTCAAACTTTTTTAACAACTTCAGGTGTGGGTGTACTTTAGCACTTGGAGGGCACACACATTTGATTTTTTCCCTCACATAATCGTGTAATAGAAATCGTAGTCCTATAAATCAAAGAATAGTAAAATGAATTTATCACGCCGTAAGTTTTTTGTAAAGTCAGCCATTGGGGCTGCTGCTTTATCAAGCATTCCTTCCATCGTATCAGCAAGTATGCTTCCTGAAATGAAGGAGTCAAAAGAGAAATATAAAATTTTTGAAGCAGGAAGTACTATTCTTTTTCAAGGGGATTCCATTACCGATGCTGGTCGCGAAAAGAAGAATGAACTGGCGAATAATGCACAATCGTTTGGACAGGGTTATGCTTTTTTAGCAGCTTCGGATTTGTTGAATGCATTACCGGAGAAAAACCTAACGATTTATAATCGTGGAATTAGCGGTAATAAAGTTTATCAGTTGGCTGAGCGTTGGGAAAAAGATTGCCTGGATTTGGAGCCTGAAATTTTGAGCATTTTAATTGGTGTAAACGACTATTGGCATAAACGAAAGGGTAAATATGACGGAACTGTGGAAGTATATGAAAACGACTACCGCGAACTTCTAAAACTAACCAAGGAAAAACTTCCCAACGTTAAACTGGTTATTTGCGAACCTTTTTATGTGCTAAATACATCGGCAGTTGACGAAACGTGGATAGAACCTATGAAAGAATACCAGGCTGCTGCCAAAAGAATTGCAACTGAGTTTAATGCTTTGTGGGTACCTTTTCAGCAAGTTTTTGATGAAGCCATAAAACATGCCCCCGCCACCTATTGGACCGGCGATGGCGTGCATCCAGCTATGCCCGGTGCACAATTAATGGCTCAAGCATGGTTGAAGGTCGTGGAGCAAGGATGGATGAAAGACCGTAGCCGGAAGAATCGGAAAAAGTAATGGCGCTGTGTCAATTAAAAATCTCCCATCACTCTTAGAAATTTGAGTTAGGGAGATTTTTTTTAGATAATATACGCTAAATTTTATCCTTCGATTGTAAATTTCAAAATCATTTTTCCTTTAAGGAATACGCTACCACCCGGTTATCGAAGAAAGTAGGCACATAAATGATTTTTTTATCGGGATTGTAGCCTATGTCGGCCGAATTTATTTCCTCGTTTGAAGTGTCCAGCACGGTTTGGATGGTATCATTTCCTATTACATGCATCCGCCCCGCCCATTCGCTTACGATGTAATAATCCTGGATGCCAGAATATTCAATGCCATCGCCGTTGATACCGGTGGCCATTACCTCATATTCTCCTGTAGTTTTGTTCACTCTCCTTATCTCGCTAACCGCAGTAGCACAAACAATGAGGTCTTCGCCGGCATCCAACAAACCGTTGGGATTTGGGTATTCGGGGAACCAATCGCTTATTTTTCCATCTTTATAGTATTGTAATTTTCCACCCCGACTATCGGAAAAGTAAACGGTACCTCCTTTGGCAATGGTAAGATCATTGAGGAATGTGGCTCCTTCAACAGGAATGGATTCCAGCAGTTCTCCCTTTTCCAGGTCTATCACAATAAGGCGATCCATGTCGGTAGCATAGAGCAGGTTTTCATAGATGCCCATGCCTCTTGGTTCATTGAGACCCACAATCCAATTGAGTTCAATAACAGTTCCGTCGGTGTTCATCTTGCTTATAAAGCCTGTGTTATCACCCGCTTCCACGCGGTTCATGTTGGCTACATACAGCACCTTACGCGCCGGGTCGAATAGTACCGATTCGGGTGTTTTCATTATAGTGTCGGTCGACCATAGTTCTGTGATGCTAAAGTTTAAAGTTTGTTTATTGGTGTTGTTAACACTTTTTCTTCCCTGACACGATAAAATTAGTAGGGATAGGATGAGAAGTGGAATAGTTTTTTGCATAATTAAGGTTTTAATATTTAAGTAATTAAGATAAATGGAGGATGTAATCGTTTATTTTAACACACCCGTTCACGTTACAAGTTAAATGATTTGCAAGAGTTTTACCAATATTTTTTGCAATTTAAAATCCTCAGGTTGAATATCTTTATTAAACAATAGTTGTTTCTCACAAAGTAATCATACGTTTGTATGATTTTTTAAATTCAGAAAATATGAATGATTCAGAAAATATCTGTTTGGCTTGTGGGTGCTGTTGCGATGGTACTTTGATTGGTTTTGTGCAGCTCGATAAGGAAGAGTTGCCTGTAGTGAGAGAATTAACTGATATTGAGGAAGCAAATGGTAAGGGATTTATTCTACAACCCTGCAAAAGCTTTTGTGATGGTTGCACTATTTATACCAAAAGGCCAAAACAATGTGGTATTTTTAAGTGCGGACTTTTAAAATCCGTTGAACAAAAGGAATTGAGTTTTGATTCGGCTGTTGAAATAATCGATGTGCTTAAACAAAAAAGAATCGGAATAGAAAATAAGTTAGCAGCATTAGATTTTGAACTAAAATCCCCATCATTTTACTTTAAAATGGTTGAATTAAAAAAGCTGTTGCAAAAAAACAAGATTGAATCATCATTAACCCAAGATCATCTGGAATTACTATCGGACATCGAGAAGCTCGACGGGATGATGTCACAATCTTTTGATCTCTCGTTGTAATCCTGAAAGGATTAAATTTGAATAGCCCTATTAATCATACAAAGCCAAAAAAAAAGGTGATTTCCGGGATAAACCGAAAACCACCCATTAAAGAATGATTAGAACTGATTAGTTCACTACAATTTTTTTAGTAGAAACATTATCTAATGTTTTAGTTTCGAGCAAATAAATTCCTTTACCAGAAGTTATTTCGATGTTAGTTTTTCCAACAAAACGACCTGATTGAACCTCTTGACCGCTTAAATTTATGATACGGTAAGTAGAAGTTTCACCCGAGCCAGTGCTGATGGTAAACGCACCTTTAGATGGGTTAGGATATACCGAAAGGGTAGTGCCTTTCACTTGGGGTGTGTTGGTGGTTGCATCTACCGCAAGGTTGAAGTAATCTAAATTTGAACCGCTTCCAACAAATTCAAGTGTAAGTACATCATCATCACTGTCGGCATCGCCTGTAACGGTAATTCCACCTAAAGTTTCGTCTAAAAATGCAGTCCAATCTGTTGTAGATGGCACATCCATAGTGGCCAAGACTTCGCCGTTTAAACTAAATTTTAATTGGGCACCTGAATTAGGTGTAGCATAGTTTACTGAGAATTTTATGGTTCCTGCAGGAACATCAGGAATAGTATAGTTGAGTGTTTCGCCAGCTGCTGTATAGCCTACAGACCAGCCCGTTCCACCATTACCTAACTGAACATACTCACCAGATACTCCGGCATCTGTTCCATCTGTACGGTAGCCTGATACAGCACCGCTAGCAGTACCTGTTTTATCATAAAATGCACCATACTCACTACCACCGAAGTCATAATCTTCGGCCTGTACAACATCAGTCCAAGCTGCACGAGCCACATAAGCCAATGAGCTTACGACTTCAAGATTCGAAATGGTGGTTGATGTTGTCTCAGTGGCATCTGATTCTGTCATTTTTGCTGAAATAACATAAGAACCCGTTGCAGTGGGTGCCCATGCAAACTCATAAAATCCACCGACTAAAGTGCCTTCTCCCAATAGGTTTTCGCCTTCAAAAAACTCTACTTTGCTAATGGTATTGGCTCCAGCAGGCGTTGCTAATGCTTTTAAAGTAGCTGTTGTATTTACAGCTACTGCAGCACCAGGAGCAACAGGCTTAGTTATAGTAATTTCAGCTGCTGTAGCTACTGGAACTGGAAAAATGGTGAACCCACCAAAATTATGTTTATAGCCTACACTTGCATCTATTTTAATGACATAGTCACCAGGGCTTGCAATTGTTACTGCGTCTACAGTTTTTACCCAATTGCTAACACCTCCTCCTGAGGTAACATATTGGGTAGTTTTATCAGAGGAAAAAGCATCTGCAGTTTGTGTAATACCAGCCGTATTTAAAGTAAATGTTTTGATGGCAACATCCATGTCAGCTTTACTGAAAACATCCACAGTATAAGTTGCACCAGCAGCATTTCTTTGGCGAAGGTATATTTTGTAATCACCCGCTGCCGAAAAATTCACGGTATAAAAGAGCGTTTGTCCTCTTCTATTAAAGACATCATCGGTAGTATTCCATTCCGCAGAGTTAATATTCTCTGTTGTTTCGCTTACTTTACGATCATCAGTAAGTGCAGGAGTCCATGCGGTGCCAGCTTCTTGAGCGATTATGGTAAAGTCTTCGTCTGCTTGGTAAGAGGGTGCTCCGCCAAGGTTAGTTTGATCAAAATGTGAACCCAACATTACAAAAGTGGCTCTGTTGCCAGCAAGAGTATTAGTTAAATCGGCATCCACCTTATCGGTAGGTACTGCAAATGGTGTTTGTACCCCTTCATTGTAATAAGGATAATACGCATAAGGCGTTTGCGCAAAAAGCGTTATGCCAACTAAGGCAAACAGTGATAAAAAAAGTAAACTCTTTTTCATAATAAATAAATTTTAATAATTAATAATGGTTAGTATTCAATATTTAATAGTGAAATAAAATAATGCTACAGCAAAATTCAAATCAAATTTATCTCCGAATCAGAAACCCACTCTTTAACTTGTTTTTCTAATTCTAAACAAATTAAAACATTTCAAACCCATTATGTTAATACTATTGTTGCATATTGTATAAATCTTGTTGCATATGCTCCGTATGTTGTATGTATGCAACATATGTAATAGAGCTCAAGTTATTATATGGGTATTAAGAAATTATGCTAAAACACAAAGAGCCTGCCTATAACTAGGCAGGCTCTTGTATTTTAGCATAACATGACCTTTTTTAATTCTCAAATTATCGTTTTATTTCAGCGGTTTGGATGCCATGGCTGGGTCAAGCAAATCGTAAAACTGATCCAGCTTAGGCAGAATTACAATTCTTGTTCTGCGGTTGGCTGCTTTACCTTGGGCAGTATCGTTGCTTGTTTTGATGTTATATTCACCTCTTCCGGCTGCAATCAAACGGTTGGGATTGATGTGGTAATCATTTTGCAATACCCTAACCACCGAAGTGGCTCTTTTTACACTTAAATCCCAGTTGTCTTCTATACACGACGTTTTAATGGGCACATTGTCGGTGTATCCTTCTACCATTACTTCAAACTCAGGTCTCGATTCAATGATTTGGGAAATTTTAGCCAATACCTCATGTGCTCTTTTAGTTAATTTATAACTACCACTTTGGTATAACATTTTGTCCGATAAATCGATAAAAACCACCGTTTTATCCACTTTAATTTCTACATCCTTGTCTTCTATTCCATCCCGTAAAACAGTTTTAAGGTTTAGGGCAAGGGCAAGGTTTATCGAATCAGCTTTAGATTTAGCGGCATGAAGCAAATGAATGTAGCGGTCTCTTTGTTGCAATTGGTTTAACGTTTCTTTAATGTTATCGCTGGCTGATTGCGATAGAACAGCCAAATCACCTACTTGGGTAACCTGTTTGTCCCTTTGGCTTCTTACATCTGTAAGCTGATCTTTTAAATCGGCAAGTTGTTGCTCCCTTAATCCTAAGGATGTTGTGTTTACCGACAGTTGTTTGTTACAATCATCCAACAGATCATTTTTTAAAGCAAGGCTACGTTCATAACCATCCTTCATCTTCGTAAACTTTTTGGTGCTAACGCAAGAACTCATGCCAATGCCAACGCATAGGATGAGCAAGTACTGCTTTCTTAATTTCATAAGTTAAAAGTTAATTAGTTTATAGGTATTCAATATATCATCCACAAAAGCTATTGCAACTCACTATGATGAGTATGCCTCATTCCGGGAGCTTTGATGGTTTTTATCGAAATACACTATAGATACAGTATAATAACTGTGCCGTGCAAGGGTAGAATAGCAAAACAGTGCCTAACTTATTTGTTATCAATTAAATGGTTGTGTTTTTATGGAGGTGTGTCGATTGGTTTAACGAGATACTTGCCTACAAATATCCACGCATTGAGGTTATTGCTCTACATTTATGAATTATCCTACGGTGCCGTTAGGTGCTTAATATGGTTAGATTCAAAATGAATAGATTCCGTCCAGTATTTGATGGTATTTGTGGTGGCCCAATTGGTTCCACATCAAATGTGCCTTAGTTTGGACACATTATTCATCCTTATCCAAATAATAATTGATAATTCTTTCGGTTTCCTGGTCTTCGGCAAGTTCAAGCAAAGCTCTGTTTGCTTCATAAACCAGTGGCGAATGCAAAGCAAATGCAAAACCATAAAATTATGATTGGATAAGGTATATTGAAGATTCTTAATAATACAAAAAAATCAGCATTAAAAAAAGGGTTTGCCGCAATGGCAAACCCTTTAAATTTATGTTGAGTTTAACAAAGAATTAATATCTATAATTCTCGGGTTTGTACGGACCTTCTTTGGCAATACCCAAATATTTAGCTTGTTCGTTTGTTAAGGTGGTTAGTTTAACACCCAATTTTGCCAAGTGCAAGCGAGCCACTTCTTCGTCTAATTTTTTAGGAAGAACATATACGCCAACTTTATAATCTTTTTGCCAAAGCTCCAACTGTGCCAATGTTTGGTTGGTAAAGGAGTTGCTCATTACAAAGCTTGGATGGCCTGTGGCATTACCTAAATTCACTAAGCGCCCACGCGACAAAAGAATAATAGCATGTCCATCGGGGAACTCGAACATGTCTACCTGTGGCTTAATGTTTTTTTCCTTGATGCCGGGGAATTTCTCCAATTTTTCAACCTGTATTTCATTATCAAAATGCCCGATGTTACAAACGATGGCCTGGTCTTTCATTTTGGCCATGTGGTCTATGGTAATCACATCCTTATTGCCTGTAGTGGTAACAAAAATATCTGTTTCGAACAGCGCCTCTTCGGTGGTGGTAACTTCGTAACCTTCCATGGCAGCCTGCAACGCACAAATAGGGTCTATTTCGGTAACCAGCACACGGGCACCAAAGCCACGCATACTCTGTGCACATCCTTTGCCCACATCGCCATAACCACAAATCAATACGGTTTTTCCGGCAACCATTACATCGGTACCACGCTTAATACCATCTGCCAAGCTCTCTCTACATCCGTAAAGGTTATCGAATTTTGATTTCGTTACAGAATCGTTCACGTTGATGGCAGGAAACAGAAGCTCTCCTCTTTCCATCATTTGATACAAACGGTGAACACCTGTGGTGGTTTCTTCACTTACACCTTTACATGTTTCGGCTGCTTTGGTCCAACGGGTAGGGTTCTTTTTTAGTTCTATCTTAATACGCTCAATCAGCTCTCGGTAATCCTCGCCTTCGGCGCTATAATCCTTGTCGAGTATGGAAGGATTAATCTCAATGTCGCGTCCCAAATGAATCATCATGGTAGAATCACCACCATCATCCACAATAAGATCGGGTCCTTGGCCATTACCAAAATCCAGTGCTCTTTCGGTACACCACCAGTATTCTTCAAGAGTTTCGCCTTTCCATGCAAAAACCGGAACGCCTGTTTTGGCGATGGCTGCAGCAGCATGATCTTGTGTGCTATAAATATTACAACTGCACCAACGCACATTTGCTCCCAGGCAAACCAAGGTTTCAATTAAAACGGCGGTTTGTACCGTCATATGTAACGATCCCATTACGTTAGCGCCTTTCAATGGTTTTTCGTTTCCATATTTAGCACGCAACGACATGAGTCCTGGCATTTCTTTTTCGGCAATTTCTATTTCTTTCCGGCCAAAATCGGCTTCGTTCATATCTTTCACTTTATACGGAAGTGCATCCGTTAACATCTCAGCCATATCTTTATTTTAATATTTAGTTATTTATATATTTAGTCTGCAAAAGTAGTAAAAAAGGTTAAGGCTCAAAAATTTAGGTGTTTGTGTTTAAATTATACAATATGTTATTGTGATTTGGAGTGGATTTTTTAGAAGCCCAAAGGCTGCAATACTTTTCTTATCTGGATTTCATCAGCATTAAGTTGTAAGATCAGGCTTTCCATACCGTCAAACTTCTTTTCGTCTCTTATTTTTGAAATAAAAACCACCTCTATTTCTTCCGAATAAATATCCTGATTAAAATCTAAAATATGAACTTCGATGGTGATTTGATTAAGCGCTGTAACCGTTGGGCGGACACCAATATTCAACATGCCACCATAACGTTTGCCCATTACATTGATAACACAAGCATAAACACCAATGGAAGGAATAAGCTTATAATTTTCGTTGGGAGTTATATTAGCCGTTGGGTAACCCAACTTGCGACCCAATTTATCTCCACCTTTCACGGTGCCATAAATCGAAAAATCATAGCCTAACATTATTTTTGCTTCTTCTATTTTTCCTATATTTAATAAATTCCGAATACGTGTGGAGCTGATAGCCTTTTTGTTTTTGTACACCGCTTCTACCCGCGACAAACCAAAACCCAGTCTCTTACTAATGTCAAGGTAGGTGTCGTAATCAGCCACTCTGTCTTTGCCAAACCGATGATTATAGCCCACCACCAGATGGGTCATTCGTATTTTTTTTATCAGAATATCCCGTATAAAATGCTCGGCAGTATAGTTGGCCAATTCATTGTTAAATGGTAGCAGAATTAAATAATCGATACCGTACTCACTAATTATCTTTATTTTTTCGTCAAGAGTGGTAATAAACCGGAGACCCTCAGGATCCTTGTTGAGTACCATACGTGGATGTGGCCAAAAGGATATCAAAGCTGATTTACCTCCTAAATTCTTGGCTTGGTTTATTACATGATCCAGTAATTTTGCATGTCCTAAGTGAACTCCATCAAACATACCAATGGTGAGCACAATATTAGAGTCAGAAAAAGTATCTGGATTGGAGAATATCTTCATTACACTTTACTTAAATGAACTCTGAATCTACGCTTCATCCTAAATTTCTCAAAATAAATAATAATACGACGCAACACATCCAAGTATAAGGTAACGTACAATAAAAAGGTGCTAAACCAAATAACCAGCACATTAAAAAATGGGGTAGGTATTGTGATGCCAGCAAATTTTTTGGTGGGTGCAAAAAAGTGTGCTCTGCCCCAATCGGAACCTCCATCTCTTAGAATAGGATCCTTTTTTGGGAAGTATTCGTTATTCTTAAGAACAAGCTGTTTAAGTTCTGCTTTGTTCAGTAACTGTGAAGCCAGACTGTTGTTGTGGTAATTTTGTTTCAGTTCAAATAGCTTGTCAGCACCGCCCAGTTCCTTTGCCAACTCTTTATAGGTAGCATCTTTATGCTGACGGGCGGCCTTATATTGGTTTTGGTATAAAATGGCCAAGCTATCTAACACCGATTGCGTATGTTGGATATATTGTAAACTGGGCACCTCACCTTGATATGGTGTAAAATTAAAACCACTATGTAAATCGTCTTCTATTTTTACCAACTCATTTTTAATAATCACTTGATGTGCCACTGCTTTATCCTTTTCGCCAGATTCCAGAAGGCTTTTGCTTTCCTGATTATGCTGTGTAAGTGCAGGTATCAATAAGGAGTAGTAGTACGAAGCATTGCTTATTTTTTGCTCATCTTCAAAAAAGTATCTATCGTAGCGGTTGTAAGCATACTGATTAACAGCAAGTGCCTCATAAGCCCATCGCGAAGCCATCATATCGGCAATACGGGGTACATAATCTTTGCTTTGGATAGAAGTGTGTAGCTTATCAAAATTAACTATTACACCGCTAAACAGCAGTTGTGGAATCAATATCAAGGGTATCAGAATATAGATAGATACCACCGATTTTATACCACTGCTGATATTGAGCCCAAGCATATTAGAAAAACAGGCCGCCGAAAATAATATGATCCAGTAACTTGGGTTTAAGCCTTTTATTTCGAGGATGTAATTGCCTATAACCACAAAACTTAAAGTTTGTATGGCCGAAATAAAAAAGAGTATGGTTATTTTGCTGGTTAAATAACTAAATCGGCTTAGGTTCAGGAATTTTTCGCGTTGCAAAAGCTTGCGGTCTTTGATAATATCCTCGGCACTAACGTTAAGACCAAGGAACAGGGCAACAGTAACAGCCATAAATAAATACGCGGGTATGTTATCGTTTTGGCTAAAGATATATAGGTTTGGGTCACTTACAGTACCTGCAATAAATTTGGTAAACAGGCCGAGTATAAGTGCCAGAATGGGAGCCTCTAAAAAGGTAATAAGCATGTATTGCCTATCCTTGTATTTTGATAAGGAACCACGTAGGGTGTATATCACGAATTGACGCAGCCTGCCGGGGATGTTATAAAGGTTGTGTGGCAGTTTTTCTACCTCGTCGGGAGTACTATTTTTTTTCCATTCAAATTTACTCTCTATATCGTTTTGGTAATTTTGGTACCACTCAATGGGTTTTGTTTTTCTTTGTCGTATCAATCGGCCATTAGGGTTTACCATACGTGCCTCGACAATACTTAGGGGTTGTTCAACTTTTACGCTACCGCAAAGATAACATTCGCTGTCCTCGGGGTTTACATAGTTTGCTTTTTGCTTAAAATACACAATGGCATCCATGGGGTTGCCATTGAAAATGATGTATCCACCCTTGTCAATAATAAGTAGCTTCTCCAACATTTTGTACACATCGGAAGAGGGTTGGTGGATATTGATGATGACCAATTTACCCTTCAGTGTTTGTCGTTTTAACAAGGCCATCACTTTTTCCGAATCCATGGACGAGAGACCGGATGTGGGTTCATCTACAAATAAGATGGACGGTTCACGGACAAGTTCCAAGGCAATGTTAAGGCGTTTACGCTGCCCTCCGCTCAATATTTTATTAAGGGGGCTGCCCACTACCAAATCTCGTGCCTCTACAAGGTCAAAGTCTTTAAGAGCCGATTCTACAAGGTTTATGACCTCCGGTTTGGTAAAATCGCTAAAACATAGCTCGGCATTAAAATATAGGTTTTCGAAAACGGTTAGCTCTTCAATTAACAAATCCTCCTGAGGAACAAAGCCGATTACTCCTTTCAGTGCTTCTTTTTGCGTGTGTAAATCCAGGCCGTTAATATGTATCGAACCGCTAGATAAACGGTAACTACCGTTGAGTACGTTGAGTAGGGTAGACTTGCCTGTTCCGCTGCCGCCCATTATACCCACCAACTGGCCCGATCGTCCGGCAAAGCTAAAAGCATGTATGCCAACTTGCTTATCGTTGAATTTATATACCACGTCGCGTGCCTTCAGTATGATACGGCCGCTCTCTTGTTTCTGAACAAATACTTCGGATACCTTTCCGTAATA
>JAGXIP010000194.1 GCA_024635585.1 Saccharicrinis sp.
CCACATTTAGCCCGTTTGGTTTGATACAAATAAATGTGGCTAAAGCCAACAGATGCAGATCAGTACCGTTGGCTGAAGCCAACGGCAATAACAGGATTGGCTGAAGATAATGGTGATAATAGATATACCTTCCAAAACCAATGTATTACGAGCTGGGTACAGATAGTATCTTTCCTCTAATATTCTATCAGAGAATGGCAGAATATTAAAGGAAAGATACCGTTAGTTTTTCGTTATTACACAATTTGTTCCGGCTTATGACGCATCTGTAATTCGTTGAAACAAAATGTATGTGTTTATCTATTGACCTCTGAAGAATTATTTCATTGTCCGTTTCTTAATGAAAACTTTACGGATAACATATACAAGTGACCGCAGGGCACCAAGCAGCAGGTAAATCATGATGCCAAATAGGATTACCGTAGGCAAATAAGTCCATAATTCTACCCAAGGGGTTTGGTATGTAATAATTGAATAAATATTTATACCAAACGCCACTAGCACACAAATCATCAGGATAATAAACTCTCGTTGTATTCTTTTTCCTTTAATAGTTATATCTTCCATTTTTTAAAAATTACCTATTTTACACAAAATTAGCACGTTACAAAACTACATCCTATATTCTTCTGGAATTTCGACCAGTCTATTTTCCCTCATGGCTATATCGCCCATTACAGTTGCCATGGATGAATTGTATCCTTCTCTTAAATATTTATCGTCTGTTTTATTTTCGCGTATAAAATGTGCAAAAGCATGCAATTGATAATCGGTACCGTCGGATGCTCCTTTTTTCTTTTCATAATACTTCTCACCCCCTTTACCGTTGGCAGTTTCAGGTACCCAACTGGCTCCTCCGATGGGAATTATCTCAAACATATCTTTTTCGATATCGTTTAACAATTGCATTATACCTGGTGCCGGTGGTGGATTTTCTGAGAAATAATTACCCGTTTCCATTTCCAAAGTCCCTTTATGACCCATAACCTGCACTTCCAAACCATAGTGTTTGTTGCTTATCATCGAATCGTACACAAAATGCTTGCCGTTGGGATATTTGTACACTAGGTTTACATTATCATAAACTTCGCGCCCATCCTTCCAGTGGTTAATACTACCAAAACCGGATACGGCAATAGGTGCCTCTCCATACACCCAGTTGGCCACCTGTATATGGTGCGAAGCCAATTCTGTCATCAAGCCAAGTGAATACTCACGATACAAGCGCCAATTAATTTTTCGTTCTAACTCGGGCGTTGGAACTGGTCTACGCCAGTCGTTATTGCGATGCCAAAAGGCACGTATTTGATTGATGGAACCCAATTGTTTAGCATCCAACATTTCCATGGCTTTATGATACATCGGGTCGAACATTCGCTGATGACCTATCTGTAATATTTTGCCATTCGATTTTGATGCTTCCACCATTGCCATGCAATCCTCAACTGTCATTGCCATGGCTTTTTCACAAAAAACATGAAGTCCTGCATTTAAGCTATCAATAGTGATGTGGGCATGTTCGTGGAGTGGCGTCGCTATTACAACAGCATCCAGCTCCTTGTTTTCTAACAATTCACGATAATCGTAATAGGCTTTAGCCTTACTATTGGTTAGCTTTATGGCTCTTTGGTAATTGGGCTCATAATTATCACATACGGCTGCAATTTCAACCCCTTCTGTTTGCTGCATGTGCAGCAACAAAGTCCTTCCACGACTACCAACCCCAATAAACCCAACTTTAACCAAATTAGATGGTGACTTTAGATTACTTGCCATCGAAAATGGCGACATCCACGGAAGCGTGGTTGCAAGGCCTAAGGCACTTACATTTCCTATGAATTTTCTTCGATTGATTATATGGTTCATATTAGATGATGGATTATTAGATGATAGATGTTAGATGATAGATACTAGGTGTTAGATACTAGGTGTTAGGTGTTAGGTGTTAGGTATTAGATGTTAGATGTTAGGTGATTAGATGATGGATATTAGATAAGTCAGTTAATGATATTAACCTAAAAAAACATACCACATCTGTTTAAAATTACTGGCAATTTTTTCTGCCCCATCTTCTCCTACCACGAAAAGAGCGGTAGAAAGTACCTCAGCTTCAAGCGGTGAGGCAGAGCGAACAGATACCAATTTATTTTTTTTCACCAATAAGTTGGTTTCCGGATCGATGATATGATCGATCTCGGTAACGGATCCATCGTCGTTACGATGCAGGTTTCCCGAAGTTGATAAAGCTTCATCTCTTAATTGAAATTGATGTAAAAAATTGTGTGGATCGTTCGCATTGGGTATGCCTACTTTCCAGCAGTCACCCTTGGGATGTTTACCTAAGGCTAAAACCGAACTCTCCCCAAAGCTAAGCAAAGCATTTTGGATACCTGCTTGTGCCAATATATTCTTGGCCGATTCCATGGCTAGCCCCTTCCCTATTCCACCCAAGTCAATTTTAAGTCCAGGCCACCTAAAATAGATAGTCTGGTTATTTTGGTTTAACACAATACCTAGCGCACTATCTTTAGTGCTTACGGCAGCATTTGCCTCAATACCATGCTTTAATGCAGCTTTGCAAATATCAAATGCTCCGTTGGTCAATCTATGATAATTTAAGGCTATAGATATCGCTCGGTAGGCTTGTTCATCTATTCGTAACGGCTTTATTTCGGCCTCGCGATTAATGCGCGACACAGTGCTCTGTGGATCGTAATAACTCAATTTAGCTTCCAAGCCCAGTGTTTTTTGCTGTATTTGGCTATAAACACTTTCGCACATCGCTATTTCTTCACCAGGTATCACCACATCAAAACGGGTGCCCATAGCAAAAAAAGTGTTGTGGAAGATATTCATTAATTTTACTGTTGAATTTATGATTTGGAACTTAGAAGCCTGAAAAAATGTAATGAGGTTGAAGAATGGTTCGCATTGGCAACTCAAACTGAGAACCTTCGCGAACCGTTCCTTAATCTCTTATTAAAGCTTTGGTTCCCAACCTTTTTCGTACTCACGGCTCCACAACTTCATTGCTTCACGGTTGTACATGCGACCGTTTACGGGATCTATCTCGAATCCTGCACCAATACGGTAGGCTACGTTCCCGTAGTGAACCATGGCCTGACTTATAGCCCCTTCGAGGATGGGTGAAGTCAATTTATCCTTTCCACGTGCTGTATTAAAAAAGTTTACAACATGTTTTGTGGTCATATCTCCACCACCGCCCAGTGCGGTACCACCTTCTACGCTTCCTGATTTTACTTCTTCTATCAATTTTCCTCCTCGATCGTACAGCATGTACTTTTCCCTATCAACAAAAACAGTTCCTTCGCTACCATAAATAATGGTTCCACGTCCGGCACCATAGGTGCTGTAACCATTACGGCTTTTACCATCCCAGGTAATTATCTTTCCTTTTTCAAATTCGAAAGTAGCTTCCATGGTGTCGTACATTTCCCAGCCATCAGCTTTAAAATGACGCTTATCAGCTTCCACAAATACGCGCTCCGGATACTTAACATCTAAAGCCCAGCGTGCAACATCAAGTTCGTGTGTAGCATTGTTACCCAGCTCGGCAGTTCCAAAATCCCAGCCATACCAGTGCCAATTATAATTCCAGGTATCATGCATGTACTGTTTGCGTGGCGAGGGGCCTTGAAATAAATCCCAGTCCAATCCCTCAGGTACAGCCGCATTTTGGGGATTTACCACTTCTCCACGTGCATTGGTATAAAAGGCAACGGCCTTATATGCTTCACCAATAATCCCTTTGTGAATTTTATCTATGATTTGGATGGTATGATCCGATGAGCGTTGTTGATTGCCCATTTGTACCACATGTCCATATTTTTTTTGCGCTGCCACCAAAAGCTCGCTCTCGTGCATATTATGACTACAAGGCTTTTCAATATACACATGTTTTCCAGCCTGTAAGGCCATAATGGTACCAGGCGCATGCCAATGGTCAGGTGTAGCAATAAATACGCTGTCCAATTTCTTATCCTCCAACAGCTTCCGTACATCTTTCTCGAGCTTGGATTTGTAGCCCATTTTTTCCTGGCAATTTTTATCGGCACTTACCAATTGATGATCCATTACATCGCAGAGATACATCAAATTAGCATTGTTGCTTTTATTAGCGATGGCATCCAGATACGCACCGTAGCGCCTACCCAGACCAACAACGGCCACATTCATGCGGTCGTTAGCACCAATAATACTTCCATAGCTTTTGGCTGACATGCCCATACCTGCAATGGTTAACCCCGCAGTAGCCAGCGATGTCCTCTTTACAAAATCTCTTCGTGATGTTTTATTTTGCATGATGTTATTTTTTTAGATAATAGATAATTAGATGATAGATCTTTAGATAATAGATTTGGAGCTAAGCGACATCCTCCCCCCTTTTAATTTATTCATGGCGGGAAAGAGATGATAGACAAGTAATCTGCATCCAATATTCAATGAAAATCAGTTACTTTAAAACCACAATGGTTAAAACTTTTGAAGCGAGGTTTAGCTGGCAGTTTCGCTGCCAACCAAACCGGATGTTCTTAAAGCTCCTTAATTTTTATATTACGGAAAGATACGGTGTTACCGTGATCTTGTAAAAGGATATGTCCTGTTTCAAACTCTCCGAAGTCCTTCCATACTTTGTATTTACTTTCGGAAACCAATTTCCTGAAATCATCACTTCCACGTTCATATTCCAACATTTTACGACCGTTTAACCAATGCTCTACATGATTGCCTTTTGAAATAATCATGGCATTATTCCACTCGCCAATGGGCTTTGGAAATTTATTTTCTGCTTTTATCAAATCATATACCGATCCAAGAGTACGACTGCCATCGTGGCTTCCTAATTTAGCATCGGGATGTAATTCATCATCCAAAATCTGATATTCCAGACCAATAGACGATCCTTCACCTTTATTGAGTTCAGTATCTACATAGTACTTGATGCCCGAATTAGCTCCTGGGGTTATCTTAAAATCGACGCGTAGCATAAAATCTTTATACTTATCAACAGTAACTATGTCACCAGCATCAGCAGCCTCGCCACCACCCGACTCGTGAATAGTGAGCACTCCATCTTCGATAGACCAACCACCCTTTGGAAAATCATTTAATTTGGCTCCTCTCCAGCCTTCGGAAGATTTGCCATCAAATAGTAATTTCCATCCTTTGGCTTTTTCGGTATGCGTTAGTTCGTTATATTTACTTATTGCAGGCAACGATGTTTGTGTTGCGTATTTGCGAGGATTATCAGTTATGATACGGATGTTTTTCCAATGAAGCGTTACGCCATCCAACTTTTCGTTGTTGCCGATGCCATGAACCTGAAGACCAATAAAACCGGAGTCCGTCATATCATCCACCAAATGGGCAACTGGGATACCGTTGATAAATGTTTTAATAGTATCTGCAATAGCTTCAATCCGAATCTTATTCCACTCCAAATGTTTATAAGCATTTTGCGCTTCAATGTTATTATCTACCGGATATAACCATCCTCTGCGGGCTTCGTCATAAATTCCACCTGTCCATTTTCTATCGGTAGGATCCAACTCGCACTGATATCCGTGGACCCTTCCGTTTTCGTATTCGGGAAAACTATGGCTTCTGAACTGAATGCCTGAATTTAAATCACCATCCGCTTTAAAATCCACTTCCAATATAAAATCAGCATAAGTGTCGTCGGTACATAAAAAAGTATTAGGTGTATTTAGCGTTGCCTTACCAACTATTTCACCGTTTTGAACCTTATATTCGGCATCTCCATTTTTTTTATGCCATCCATCCAAGGTTTTTCCGTCAAAAAGATTCTTCCAAGGTTCTTGGTTTTGCTCTTGGCAACTGCTCATTCCAAATGTTAAAGCAGCCAACATTACCAGCGTCAATTTATTTTTCATCATATTTAAATTATTGATTTTTATATTTGTCCAAAAATACATCATGGCTTTAAATGAAAGCAACGTTTTTAAATCAAAAAACGATGTTTATAACTCATGAGCTAAATATAACTGCTATTTGAACTAATAATAACTAAATTTGGGCATCTATGCTTCAAAAAAATAATATGCGAAATATAATTATCCTCATTGTTTGCCTGTCTCCATTTATGAGTTCTTTTGCGCAACAGCCGTATTTTGACCATTTTACCATTGAATCGGGCATTGCCAACAACCAGATATATAACATTGTACAAGACGACCAAGGTTACATGTGGTTTGGAACACTCAACGGCCTAAATAGATATAACGGCAGCGAGTTTGACACCTATATGCCGTTGGGTAAAACAGAAGGCTATTTAAAAGGGAATATTGTTTTAGATTTAAACAAAGGACGTGACGGAAATATTTGGGCAGTTACGCAAAATGGCGGCCTCAATTTTTACAATGCCAAATACGAAAGGTTTTACCAGTTTGCAGATTCCCTTTTCTCTTTCCCCCAAAACATCATCCGTAACATCATTGAAGATAGCGAGGGCAATATTAGATTTATTGCAAACAACAATTTATATAAGCTAAACCTACCCGAAGAAAGGATTAGTGCCCTTACAAAACAGCAAAACATTACGCAGCAATTTGTTTTTAGCAACGATATCCTCTGCCTAGTTAATTCGGGACGCATTGAACTTTACGATACCCATACGGAAAAAAAGATGGATGCCGGCATACTATTATCGAGTTTAAGCAAGGTAAAACATCTAACGCGCGATCCACTTTTTGATATACAAATACTCACTTCCGAGGGTATATTTCAATACAGTCAGGAATCGATGCAATTGAATCCAGTAATATCTTTTAAAGATTTACCCGGCTATTTCCATAATAAAAATAATTTACAAAAGCTGGTAAGCGACGGCAATAATTTCTGGATAAAATATGGGAGTGAGTTATTTAAGCTTTACAAAGATACCAAAGCCATTCATGTTGAATTCATCGATAACAATCCTTTTAACATGAATGCTTTTCATGGTTTAACAGTAAGTGATATTTATGTTGATAGCGACAAAAACACTTGGATTGGCACCAATAAAAATGGCTTGAATATTTATAATCAACGTAAAAACCAATTTAACCATTACTATCCCTATGGCTATTCGCTGGAAAATAACAGTTTAAATCCAGTACGTGCAATATGCGAAACAAAAGACGGTAAAATATGGGTAGGGTTCGAAAACTCAGGTTTGGGCTATTACAAACCCAGCGACAAAAACTTTTATCCTTTTAACACTAAGAATATAAACATTGGTTCGCCACGTGTTATTTTCGAAGATACTAGAAATAACTTATGGATAGGTACGCGAATTGGTATATACGTATTGGCCAATGGGAAGAATAAACTGCAAAGTTTACAAGAATTCATGAACATTCAGTGGAATAGCTCTGCCTACACCATTCATGAAGATGATGAGGGGCAAATATGGATAGGTGGCCAAAAGGTAGGCATTTTAAACCTGGAAAAAAACAACTTAAAAATAGTAGAACTCCCTGAATTAAAATCAGCCGTTCGGCAATTACAATTTGATGGCGACTATTTATGGATTGCCACCGACGGTAATGGAGTATTACAATATAAGCGTGCTTCGATGGAATTAATGAGGCATTTTTCGCTTGACGATGCCAACCAAACTATTTCCGACAACAAAGTTTACACCCTTTGCGTACAGCAAAACAGTGTTTGGGCGGGTACCAACTCCGGCCTATCGCGAATAAATAAAAACACAGGGGCAATACACAATTACTACACACAAGATGGCTTATCGAGCAACGTGATATATGGTATTTTTGCCGATTACAAGCAAAATTTGTGGATAAGCACTGCCAAAGGATTAAATTTTTTCGACATCAACAAACGAACTTTTATACAATACCTTACTAATCGTTTTTTTTTAGACGATGCGTTTACAAACAACGGTACCAACAAGTTTTATTTTGGCGGATTTAATGGCTTCATTTCCTTTAAACCGGAACAAATTACCCCGGCCACAACAGGGCAAAAACCACAGCTAAAAGAAATGTTTTTGTTAGGACAGAAAGTACAAATCAGAGGAAATTCGGTATTAGACAAATCACTGTCGCACACCCAAAAAATTGTTTTAAAACACAGCCAAAACACATTTGCCTTTACCACCAACTCATTTCCCATAAGCTCCTCGGGTTTAAATTCCTACAAATATAAATTAGAGGGCTATGATAAAAACTGGGTAACAATGCATCAGGGGAACCGCATAGAGTTCTCACAGGTGCCACCAGGAGATTATACGCTGCGCGTTTTAACATCAAATGCCGATGGCTATTGGAGCTCAAACGGACTGCAACTCCAAATTAACATCATCCCTCCTTTTTGGAAATCTAAATGGTTTACTGCCCTAATTATTGCCTTTGTTGGCTTGTTACTATTTGCACTTATCAAAGCGCGCGAATTAAACATTAAACAACGTAACGTAATTCTGGAAAGGGAGGTGGAAATTAAAACACGTACACTACGCCAGCAAAACAACGAAATATCCATCCAGAAAGATGAAATTCAAAAAATGTCAGAACAAGTGCATCATGCCGATATGGCCAAACTCAAGTTTTTTACCGATGTGTCGCACGAATTTAAAACGCCCCTTACGCTTATCATTGGCCATATAGAAATGATAATGCAAACCAATAACAGCAAATTAACTGCATCATTTCTTACTATAAAACGAAATGCCTTAAAACTGCTTGATTTGGTAAACGACATAGTGGATTTTAGAAAAGCCTCACAAGGCGAGTTGAGTCTTTCTGCAAGCCATGTAAACATTACTAAAACCCTATTGGATATTGTAAACGACTTTAAATCGGCTGCCAAATTAAAAAAGATACAACTGAGTTATGAACCTTTAAATGATGAACTCTGCTTGTGGGTTGATGAAAATAAATTTGAAAAGATAGTTAACAACCTTATTTCAAATGCCTTAAAATACACACCTGAACATGGTTTGATACAAGTGTTTTTAACAGCATCGGACGACTCTGTTATTTTACATATTAAAGACAATGGCATTGGCATTGATGCCATCGACAAAGACAAAATCTTCGACCGTTTTTACCGTTCCACAAGCCACCACGAAGTAGGACATGGGATTGGATTAGCTTTGGCCAAATCGTTAACTGAGCTTCATCAGGGCAAAATAAGGGTAGAGAGCACTCCTGGCCAGGGTAGCTGCTTTAGTGTTGAATTGTTAAAAGGCACACAACATTTGCCAAAAAACTGCTTTGTTACCCCACAGCTATTGGAAAAAACAAACCGGGTTGCAATGGAATTTTCACATGCCCCTCAAACAGACCCTTTAAATCTGATTAAAACGGAAGCTCCATCCTTGCTAATTGTTGAAGACAACTTAGATTTAATGGATTTTATGTGCTCCTTATTGCGCACTTCATATTCTATAACAATTGCTACAAATGGCTTGGAAGCCTTGAAAAAGTTAGATGTCGATCAGCCCGACCTGGTGATTTCGGATATTATGATGCCTCAAATGGATGGTATAAGCTTTTGCAAAAAGATGAAGAGCGATATCAGATTTTCGCATATACCTTTTATTCTATTAACCGCAAAAAGCGATGTAGAAACCCGTATTCAAGGCTTCGAGCTTGGTATAGATGATTATATCGAAAAGCCATTTAATCCCGAACTATTGCTGGCTAGGATTGCTTCACTTTTAAAAAACCGAGAACTGCTTAAAAAAGAGTTTCAAAAAGGTACGCTCACCCTCAACGATGACACCTTAATGCTAAGTGGCGACAAGGTTTTTATTGAAAAATTAGTTTCTTTTATGAACAGCAATTATCATAAGCCAGAACTATCGGTTGACGATTTTGGAAAGGAAATTGGCATGAGTCGAGCCACCTTCTTCCGCAAATTCAAAGGACTTACCGGCCAAGCACCCAGTGACTTTATAAAAGGCTACCGCATACAAAAAGCCGGTGCATTTATCAGAGCTGGCAAACATCCGGTTTCCGACATTTGCACTATGGTTGGTTACCGTAGCCCATCACAATTCCGTTTAGCTTTTAAAGAGGAGTTTAATATGAACCCCTCGGAGTATCTGAAAATGCATGTGCGTTCGAGATAAAATGATTAATTTTGAAAGAAAGCAGCTTTTTTTAACCGAATGGAAAATCACCTTTTAATAATTACTCTTAAAAAATACTCAAATGAAAAAAATCGTATTAATGCTTGTAATTAGTTGTACTATGCTATCCACATCGTTTGCCAAAGGGCCAAAATGGAAAATGGCTTGCCAAGCCTATACGTTTAATAGGTTTGCCTTGAGCGAGGCGCTTGAAAAAATGGACTCTTTAGATATTAAATATGTAGAACTGTACCCCGGACAAAAGATGTTACCCGGGGATGATCGAACCACCTATTTTACCATGCCTGATAATCAGGTTGAGGAGCTAAAAGCCTTACTCAAAAAGCATGACATAAAAGCCATTAGCTATGGCGTTGTAACCCCAGATAATGAGGCCGATTGGATTATGGTATTCGAGTTTGCCCAAAAGATGGGTATTGGAACCATTGTTTCGGAACCGGCAGAAGATCAATTGGCCATTGTGGACGGACTGTGCCAGAAATACAAAATCAGGCTGGCCATTCACAACCATCCGGATCCTAGCCGTTATTGGGATCCTGAAATAGTAGCAAAAGCTTTAAAAGGTAGAAGTGAGTATATGGGCGCTTGTACCGATTTAGGTCATTGGACCCGATCGGGATTGGATGCTACCGAAAGCCTTAAAAAACTGGAAGGTCGCGTTTTTGAGATACACATGAAAGATGTAAATAAAAACGATAAAACCGGTCATGCCGTAGTTTGGGGCGAAGGAATTATCAATTGGGACAAGGTTTTTGCAGAACTGCGCCGTCAAAAATTTGACGGCCCGTTTGTAATTGAACACGAACATAATTGGGACAACCCCGTGCCCGACGTTAGAAAAAGCCTAAGCTTTTTTGATGCTAAAACAAAATAAAAAATTGCTAACGAAAAAGAGGCTGTCTAAAAAAATTAGACAGCCTCTTTTTATTATTAACTCCAATTGGCATTAATAGCCTTTTTCGTCGGCCATTTTTTGCATCTCCTCGTTAAATATCTCTTCATATTTTTTCTTGTCGTAATCAACCTGCAATTTTGCATTGCTCGAAATACGGTTGTTCATAGAGTTTAGCACGTCTTCCTTTGCAACTTCGATAGCTACAAACGAACGATATTTTTTGTCGGGCAATACGCTCGACTTTTCGCAGGCTACCACGATATTACTGATGGTTTCGTCGGCCACCTCACGAGTTAAGTTCTCAAACTTTTGCTCAAATTCTGAAGCCGAACCCACTTCGCGCTCATTCACATAACGATCCGTCACCGATTTGGTGTTAGATTGAATTAAGGTTACCAATCGCTGTTTTGCCAGAAGCAAAGCTTTTTCTTTGGATAAACCTAAATCGCTGCTGGTAGACATGGAAAAAGCTCTAAAATATTTTTTGTCCGACTTGCCGTCCTTTTCGCATGGCATATCATCTAATATTTGGCCTACTTCACTATTCGTGGCCACTTTTTCTTTCGATTTACAGCTATAAGCACCAAAGCTTAAAAAAACTGCCAATACACCTAATCCGATAGTTTGCTTTAATTTCATACTGAACATTTTTTTGTGAATACTATTTTATTTTTACGACAAATCAATAATAAGGCCAAAGTTAAAATTTGTTTTTATTTTTTCAGGTTTTAAAGCCACCACCTTCAAAATCACATTATTACTTTTCGCGCAACACCTCTATAAATATCTCTACCTGTTCGTCGGTTCCGAGCACAAATAATTTATCCAGTGGCGATATTTTAATATGTGGCGAGGGGTTATATATATAGGTTCCCTCCGGAGTTTTGAGACCCATAAGGTTAGCGCCACTTTTTTTACGCAAGTTTAGTTCAAGGATGGTCTTAGAAGCACTCTCGGTGCTCATTGAAGTACACTCCACCTCAATAAGCTTCACTTCCTTACTTTTTTGCAGTAGAATAGATTCCACAAACTCTACCACATCAGGTTGGGTTACTAGCTTTGCCATGCGCTGTCCGCCAATACGGTCGGGCATTATAACGTTGGAAGCTCCGGCATGGCGCAACTTCACATCAGAACGGAATTGGCTGGCCCGGCTTATTATCTTTAGCTTTGGGTTCATTTCACGGGCCGTGAGAACCACAAACATATTATCGGCATCGTTTGGCAAAGCGGTTATCAATGCCTTTGCCTTTCGTATATGTGCCTCTTCCAGCACTTCCTCCGAACTGGCATCTCCCTGAACGTACAACAAATCGGGATCTTCCAATATATAAGCCACCACTTTGTCTCGTTTTTCGAGTATCACAAATTTTTCGCCATGCTCTTTAAGCTCTATGCAAGCTTGATAGCCATTTCTACCATATCCACAAACAATGACATGATTTTCGAGTTTTACTATTTTCTTTTTCACCTGAAATTGTTTATACGATTGTTGCAAAGCCCCTTCCACAACCAAACGGGTTATCGAGGTAATAACATAACCAAAACTACCCAAACTAAATATGATAAGTACAACGGTAAAAAGCTTACCTCCGTCCGAAAGTGGAAACACTTCCCGAAAGCCCACGGTAGATACTGTGATTACCGTCATGTACAGTGCATCTATAAATCCGTACTTTTCGATGGCCATAAAGCCAATACTACCCACCAAAACAATAAGAAACATGGCTAGAACACCATAAACTATAGTTATAAAATGTTCTAAATATGTTACACCTTGCTTCACTTCGAATTTTTAATGGCCAAAACCTTGTGCCCAATGTTGCAGCGCAAACATTTTTTGGGTTTGCAATAATTATTCGACAAATATATTAAAGCTTGCGAATCTGCGGCGTTATATATCATTATATTTTCATCTTTCCACTTATCCAGAACTGAATTTTTTTCGGCCTTTAATTCCGAAAGCCAATCCATACTGCGTTTTATATACGTTTGTTGCCCTGTAAGGTTGCCAAAAGCAAACAAATAAGGGATTATGGTATTAATAATAATCAGATTTTTTGAGTTAACACCCAAGCTCTTGTCCTTTTTATCTGATTTTTTTTGTAGCACATAATGTTCTTGCCAATAGGCCGAAACGCCCACATCGAGTATCTGCTCTATGTTTTTAAGATTTATATTATTAGTAATGAGCCCAAAAATACCCTTAAGCTTGGCCAATAAGGCGGCCAATTGGGCAATACGGATAGTAGGGAAATTGGATGGGCGCAAACGCAAAAACTTCCACAGATGAGCTTCAATAGGAACGAGTTCGTGCTTTTGCTGCAAAAAGCGATAGTCGCGCGATAAGGTTTCTAAATATTCGTCGTTAAAAGTTCCCGTTAAAAAACCAGCTTGACCAAACAACAAGGCTTCTAACAATTGAAGGTTATCGGAATATTTTAACAACACCTTCAAAGGAATCGTTTGTGCCAACAATTCAAAGGGATCGCCATTAACGCCAAAGCCAAAGCTCCGAAAAAGCAAACGATAAAATGTTTCGTCCCAATTTTGAGTAGTTTGATGCAAGATGCGCTCAATATCCACCATTTTATGCTCCAGACGCTCCACCAACATGCGCTGCATCCACAATGATATTTCAAAAGGGCTTATTTGATCCAGTTTGCCAGCACAGGCCAGCCACTGGGTACTGTTTTTTAATCGAACATACTCGTGATACAAACTAACAGGACAAGGAATTTTTAAAACGGGTATAAGTGCTCCATTGGTTCGTTTTATTGCTACATCATTATCTTCCACCACATGTAAAATAACATTATCATAGGCCTTATCTTCCTGATGCTTATGCTCAAACCAATCCGAAGCACGAATATGCACTTCAACATTTCCTGCCCACAGGGTATCCCCTATTTTTATTTTAGCATTAAAAAAATCAGGCCCGGCATTGCTGTTGGGCTCTCCTGGATGAATCACCTCCACTGCTTGTCCGCATACTGTTTGCAGCGCTATAGGGCTATACATTTTATACTGCCATATGTAATGAATAAATTCCTCCGTCATGATGTAAAATATTATATAACATAATCAACTAAAAAAAGCATCCAATTTGTTCCGTTCTACTTGGATCGATAATTTCATGATTAATTTACTAAATATTATTATATCAATAAAGTCATTTTTTATAACTTAGTAAAAAAATTAACCACAGTAGAAATAATGTGAACAGTATTAGCTTAATCTTTTTCATAACAGTCACTTTTATTTGAACTTTAATCTAACAATAAAAACTTTTGCTGTCTTGCAAGCGTATTATAGTTACGTTATGCATGTACTTTATTAAACTTTATCGAAAATACAAAAATATGGCGAACCAACTAACCCACACCTTGAAAAAAGTAATTTATGTTGATAAAGAAAAATGCGTTAATTGCCATGCTTGCATAACTGCTTGTCCCGTTAAATTTTGCAATATCGACAATGGTGATCACATGTCGATTAATACAGATTTGTGCATTGCTTGTGGTAAGTGTATTGATGCCTGTACACATGAAGCACGTAAGCCCTCGGACGATTTTGAGGAGTTTATGGCCAACGTTTCGCGAGGAACCCATTATGTGGCCATTGTTGCACCAGCCATTGCCGCCAGCTTTCCGGGTACTTACAAACAATTTAACGGTTGGCTCAAAAACATGGGGGTAAAAGCTATATTTGATGTGAGCTTTGGCGCCGAATTGACCGTTAAATCTTACCTGCAACATATAAAGCAAGGTGCCCAAACAGTGATTGCACAACCTTGCCCAGCCATCGTGTCGTACATAGAATTATACAAACCCGAGCTGATACCCTACCTGGCACCGGCCGACAGCCCGATGCTGCACACCGTTAAAATGATTAGGGAGTACTACCACGATTACAGTAGCCACAAGGTGGTGGTAATATCACCCTGTCTGGCCAAAGCGCGCGAATTTGAGGATACCGATCGCAGCATCCTTAACGTAACTTTTAAATCGCTGGACGGATATTTTACCGACCATAGCATCGACCTCGGTTCTTTTGAGGCCGTTGAGTTTGACAACCCGCCCGCCGAGCGCGCCGTTTTATTTTCGTCGCCAGGGGGACTGCTGCGGACAGCGGAACGCGAGGTGCCCGAAATAGCACAGCGAACCCGAAAGATTGAAGGACAAGACCTGATATACCCGTACTTAAACAACTTATATACCGATATTAAAAAGGGCATCGCGCCATTGCTTATAGATTGTTTAAACTGCGAACATGGTTGCAACGGAGGCCCCGGCACATTGACGCGCGACAAATCGTTGGATGAAATTGAGCATTTGGTAGAGGCACGCAAAAAAGAAACAGTGGCAGCATATGGTGATAAGAGAGGCAAAAAACGTTTGACAAAAACCCTGGATAGTTATTGGAAAGAGGGTTTATATGTGCGAAAATATATTGACAAGAGCGCAAACAACACCTTGGTAATACCCACTGAAAATCAAAAATGGGAGATATTTAATACAATGAGAAAGCACTCGGACGCCGATGTGTACGATTGCTCTTCGTGCGGGTACGGGAGCTGTAAGGATATGGCCACTGCCATACACAATGGGCTCAACAGAAAAGAGAATTGCCATTACTACAAAAGCTCCGTTATTTTAGATATCGCAACGTCGGTATCGGAAACTATTAGCCAACTGCACGAAAAATTTAGGTCAATAAACGATATGTTGCAGATTTTTACGCAGCTGAAAGGTGAATTCTCAGAACTGGAAGCAACCATTGGCGAGCAGTCGCGCTTGGTGGAAGGATTCGACACTATTGCCGCCACCATCCATTCGGTTTCCACACAAACCAACCTTCTGGCACTGAATGCCTCTATTGAGGCTGCCAGGGCCGGACAGGCGGGCAAGGGTTTTGCCGTAGTGGCTAACGAAGTGAAGCGTCTGGCCGAAAACACAACCAAGGAAACAAGCAAAATAAAGGACAACTCGCTGGAGATAAAACACTTTTTTGAACTCACCGAAACAAAACTGGCCTCTTCGACAAATAGGATGGAACAAGCATCCGAATTGTTTTTGAAAGTTTCGGGGGCCGTGGACGAAATGAACAATGCTATTCAGTACCTGAACGACAAAACAAGCTCCTTTGCCCAAAGCGAATCCAGTACACATAAAAACATAGGCTTTAACAGGGTGGGGTTATCGTGATGGGGGTAATTATTACCTATTATAAAAATATTCATATTTTTTAACACGTTACTTTTTACAACTTACACATAAACCTGTTAGGTATTTTTCTAGTTATAACAAATTAAAAGTATTACCAGTAGTATTATCAAAAGTGATAATAGTTATCTGCGAACCTTGAAAGGTGCTCTTACTCGGTCAGTAGCGAACGTATCCCCATTCGTCTAGTTCTTTCATGCTCTTGACAAAATAACAGAACCAGATAGAGGCTGATGTGCCTAGGCAAGAAATCCTGAAGTCCTCCAGATCGTTCATGGTAGAAATTTGTTGCCTATAGAGTTTCCTTAACCATAACTGAAGTCTCGATCCTATTTTAGTGTCATAACTATAAAATTTAGTAAAAAAAAATGGATAGGTCACATATTGGTCTCATCCTAGCCGGATCACTTGTTCAAATACTAAAAAACAATAAAAGCGCTTAAAACCAACGGCTTAAGCGCTTTTAGTGTTTTCTGCAAAGTGCAAAAAAGGCATCTTTAGGGTAGCTAAATCGAGACTTTACCGAGACCCCTAGAGTGTTTCAAAAATAATTTTAGCCATAAATTTACTCTTCGGGCTGCATCACACTCACGGTATCAACATTCACAGATATTTCGGCTAAACGCTGAGCCACTTCCTCGCTCATGCTTTCCTGATAGCGACCACCAATATGCGTGGCCAGAAATTTCTCCATGGCCGCCACAAAAGCCATGTTGTTTACAGGACGGGCAAAGCCGTGCCCCTCGTCAGGCGCATTGAGGTACTCGACCGGGAAGCCCCGGTCGCGCAAGGCCACCACTATCTGATCCGACTCCCGCTCAATAACACGCGGGTCATTTTTACCCTGTACCACCATCAAAGGTGCCACAATGCTATCGGCCGAAAAGAGGGGTGATTGCGACTTAAGCCACTCCTCTCCCTCTGTATCAGAAGGGTCGGCCATACGGGTATGGAGCGTAATGCGCATGGCTTCCCAATAAGCAGGCACAGAGTTAAGCAGAGTAATCAGGTTAGAAGGCCCTACAAATGAGACGCCCGCTGCATAAACATCCGGCGTAAAAGCCAGTCCGGCCAAGGTGGCATAGCCACCATACGACCCGCCAAAAATGGCCACCCGCTCCTCATCAGCAATGCCTTGCTCAATCAGGTATTTCACGCCCCAGGTAATATCGTCCTGCATCAATAATCCCCACTGACGGTTGCCGGCATTCAGGAAAGTCTTTCCAAAGCCGGTAGATCCTCTAAAATTGGGTTGAAGCACTGCATAACCTCTGTTGGCGAGGAACTGGGCATAACTGCTGTACCCCCAGTAATCTCTGGCCCATGGTCCGCCATGCGGCATCACCACCACGGGCAAATTTTGCTCTCCAAAACCTTTGGGCATGGTCAAAAACGCTTGTATTTCCATACCATCCGATGAAGGAAAGGTAATGCTGGTCATGTGTGACAGACTATCAGTTGGCAAAGCTGGTCGCGGCTTATACTGAAAAACGAGGGAATCGCTCTCACTGTCGTAAAGATAAACAGATCCCGGATCAATGTCAGAATAGGAACTCACCAGCCAGAAACGCTCATCAAGCGTAGGACTGTAGAAGGACAATTCATTGTCGCCCAACTGCTCCTTCACCTCATTAAACTGACGCTCAAACGCTTCATCCTTAAAATAACGGCGGTTGCGCACATCATTGTAGGAAGTAAAAAGCACCTTCAGCGTTTTATCAGATATCAACATGCCACCAAAATCAGCCTTATTCTCCGGATCACTTTCAACCAGTGTTTTTTCACCGGTAGCGATATCCATCAGGTATAGTTGGGTCAGATTCACATCATCCCCCACATTCGACACCATATAAAAATGTTGATTATCTTCATTAAATTCATAGGGATAGGCTGTTTCAAGCACACCCCAGGAATACAGCAGAGTTTCACCATCAGTGTCCATCCGCCAAAGTTCACTTGTCCCGTCAGGGGTAGAGCGACTGGCCATGCGCAACTGATCTTCATGATCGAAAATCCAGGAAGTATAGCGGTTGGTGTTTTCACGGATAAGCGTTAACTCTCCGGTTGAAATTTTGAGGCTGTACAAATCATGCCAAGCTTTGTCACGGTTATTCAAACCCACAAACATCAAATCCGGATCAATTTTGGAGATATGAAATATTTGAACGCGCACCCCTTCCATATTGGTAATATTCCGCGCCTCCGGAACAACACCTTCAGCAGCTTCCTGCGGATCAACAGCATAGATATTAAAATTTTCATCGCCCAAATGATCCATTACATAAAGCAAGTATTGGCCATCGCGCGACCAAAAATAGCCACTGATGGGGCGGGCCGTTTCGTTAGAGACGGGCAATGCCGCTTCAAACGGGGCATCCAAAGTCTTTACCCAAATATTACGCGTGCCCTCGTAAGGCTTTAAAAAGGAAATATAAGCCCCATCGGGCGATATCTGTCCACCGGCAATCACCGGATCGTCAAAAAAGACCTCCCGGTCAATCAAGGGAGGAGTTGTTTCGGTCTGTTGCATATCACATGCGAATAAAACCCATAACAATGGGATTGTGAAAAATACGAATACAGTCTTCATCAGAAAATTATTTGGTTAGTGTAATCCTCTGAAATTTAAGACAAATAAATTAATTGTTCAATGCTTTTCTTATTCAGGAAGGCATTTAAGCATCTTAAATGCCTATACTACAGAGAAATAATTGTTCCTGATTGTTATCATGTAACAAAACAACTTCTGAAATCTGCGTTAATCTGTGGACAAAAAACCATTCATCTTTCACGACCAAAACATATGGGTCATGTATACCAGACCGGGATTTCTCATGCCTCCCTCACTCTTGACACCTGCCATAAACCGGTTGCACTTTGCAAATCTTCGCACATTTACAACCTTAAAAGCATCGGAATTGTTATATTCGAGAAATATTGTGGATACTAAAATGAGGCGTAACAGATATATTATGAGGAGCATCCTGCTTGGCTGGCTTTTGCTTTTGCCGCTTGGCCTATCGGCGCAATACTACAACTCGGGCAGTGATCCGGCGCGGCTCAGCTGGCAACAGGTAAAAACACCGGTGGTCCGACTGGTTTTCGAAGAAAACATGCAGAAGGAGGCTCGGCGACTGGCGGCCTTTATGGACAGCATAGCGCCGTATGTAGCCGGCACCCTCAACCATCGGCCAAAAAGAATCAACTTGCTGCTCCACAGCCACTCGGCCTACTCCAACGGCTTTGTTAGCTGGGCGCCCAAGCGTTCGGAGTTTTTCACCATGCCGTCCCAAAATCTTCAATCGACCGACTGGCTGGAGCATCTGGCCGTTCATGAATACCGCCACGTGGTGCAAATTGACAAGCTGAACCAAGGATTTACCAAATGGCTGTCCTTCTTCATTGGTCAACAGGCCACCGGCGGCGTGCTGGGCCTCTACCTGCCCATGTGGTTCCTCGAAGGCGATGCGGTGATTACCGAGACCACCCTGACGCAAAGCGGACGCGGAAGGTCTTACGCCTTTAACAATGAGTTGAAAGCACAGCTGCTATCACGCGGCACTTTTTCCTACGACAAGGCCTACCTGGGCTCATACAAAGATTATGTGCCCGACTACTACAAAATGGGCTATCTGCTTACTGCCAAAGCCCGCCAGAGATATGGTCCTGAGCTCTGGGAAAACACCCTGCAATATGTGGGCCGCAACAGTTGGAACCTGTGCGCATTTGACAGAGGCATTAAGCGTACCACCGACATGAACCAAAAACATTTGTACCAACAAATGTTTGAACAAATCAAGGAAGAATGGGTGACAGAAAATCGCCATCAGACCATCAGTAAATCCAAAGCTATTGACGTGCCGGAAGGCGACTACCTGCGCTACCTCTCCCCCGTGGCCATCAACGACAGCACCCTAATTGCTGAACTGCGCGGCCCGGGCATCCGCTCGCAAATCGCATCCATTCACATCCCCACAGGCCAAACCACCACGCTGACTTATACGGGCCTGCGTGAGAACGAGCCGATATCAGCCAACCATGACCTCGTGGTCTGGAGTGAATTGCAATACCACCCGCGTTGGGAACATGCGTCCTGGTCGGTCCTCCGCACCCACAATTTAAACACAAGCGAGAACCGAACCATCACCCGCCAATCATACTATTTCGCCCCGACCCTGCACCCGCAAAAAAAAATGATTGCGGCGGTTGAAGTAACACCAGATTCTCAGTTCTTTATTGTGTTGATAGATGCAGAAAGTGGCGAGCGTCTTCAGCGAATGGCGACGCCTGAAAATTATTTTGCGTTGACTCCATCCTGGAATCTCAAAGATGAAAATATGGTGATGGTTTTACTCTCCCAGAAAGGGAAAGCACTCTATACTTTAACGCCCGAGGGCGTTAAATGGCGGCAACTGACTCCATGGAGTTACGACGAATACCGGCATCCCAAACAAAGCGGTCAGAAAGTATGGTACACCGCACAGGGAAATTATAGCGATGAAATATTCCTTCTGGATACCCTTAGCGGAGAGTCCCGTCAAGTAACAGCCACCCCTTTTGGGGCGGCTTATGCCACCCTCACACCAAACAGTCAGCAACTTATCTATACCGCTTACAGCGAAAAGGGCCCTCGTCCAGTTATTCATGCCGACTCCAGCCTTCTAAAGACCAATGAGGGACCGCCGTCCATGATCCATCAAATGGTCGAAGATCTCAGCCATCAGGAACCTGTCGTGGAAAACAACACGGAAGCAGTGACCGCCCCCTACTCCGTTGAAAAATACAGCAAATGGAACCTGTTGAATGTACACAGCTGGGCGCCGGCATTTGTAGATTTTAGCGATGAAACCCTTTACACCGGCTTGTCGGTCATGTCGCAAAACCTGCTGGGCACCACTATTATAACCGCCGGTTATAATGCCAACCCCGCTTATGAAACCGAA
>JAGXIP010000195.1 GCA_024635585.1 Saccharicrinis sp.
CATTTGGACAATACAAACAGAAAGTTGATTTCTTTACTCTAGCTGAAATTTCCTACCTTTTTGGTTGACAATCGCACCTCAATATGTTATAATTAACAATCAAAACAACCGCATACAGAGTCGATATAAGGACAAGTGATATGAGGTTATTGAAAAGTTCAAGCCAAAAAACAACCGATGCAGTATGCCATAAGGCTGTTTTGACCCAAATGCCTTGCTTGAAGTTCCCATAGGTAAAGCTGCCTTCGTCCAACATAATTTTACCCTTCATACCCCGCATTTCATCCTCACAATAATTTTGAATATTAAATCAACACTCAACTTTTTCAGTATCTTGGTCGAACAAAGGATAAAATCCTTATACGTTGTAAACCATGCCTAAGCGAACATGCTGAATAAAACGTAAATTCAAATGAAGAAGAGAACGCATATTGAGAAATCTTTCAGAATTGGAATTATAATTCTTGGATTAATTTTAATGTCACTTTTAAGCATAGTATTTAAGGCTGGGAAAAATATAGCTTTGGGTGAATTACTTATTGGACTACCAATATTGACCGCTGGAATTCTTGGAATTGTTGGTTTTACTTATGGACTGAAAGGACGAAAGGAGAGTTCGTCATTTAAGAAAATATTTGCATTAATAATTAATTCAGGAGTTGTTATTTTGTTGCTAGGACTAGTTGTAACTAACATTATGGACATGATAAATGCTTTTAACTAATACCTAGACTTGACTAGACTATGTTGATTGATAGAAATTAAAATATGTATTATCAAGATTGAGATAAATTTTGATTCTTGACGGAAATTATAAAATAAAGAAGTGTTTAAAGCATTGCGATAGTAACAGGTAACTTCGTTGATGAAATAAAGCCGTTATCCTCCCTCTTTTCCATCCCCACGGACTTTCCGTTAGTTTCTCAAAACCTATATCCTCTTCTGCTCCAAAATTAATTATGTACTCTCTTTTTTTTGTGATAAAAAAGTAACTTTATTGCCCTAATATAAGTCCACATGCATTTTTCTAACCACCCCTGTAGTAATAAACGGTGGCAAGGCTAGGCGAGATAATAGCATATGGGGTGAGCTATTGAATAATTACAGTGCATTTAAAAACGAGCATTCACCTTTAATAAAAAAACATAGATTTGAAGATAAGACCAATAGAAAAAACAGATTACACAGGGTTAATTTCGATGTTTAATGAGTTTGCAACTTTTCAAAAGATGCCGGATAAGATGATAAATTCCGTTGAGCAAATGACCGAAGAGTCGGATTACTTAAAAGGATTTGTCGTTGAAAATGATTCAGGCGGATTAATTGGATATGCAACCTATTTTTATGCTTACTTCACATGGATTGGTAAGTCTTTGTACATGGATGATTTATATGTAAGACCTGATTATCGTCGAAAAGGATTAGGACAAAAACTGATAGATTCGGTGATAAACAAAGCCAAAGCGGATAAGTGCAAAAAAGTACGTTGGCAAGTGTCAAAGTGGAACCAAAATGCCATCGATTTTTATAAAAGCATTGGCGCAAAAGTAGATAGTGTTGAATCAAATTGTGATTATTGGTTAATGAAAATATGAGATACTTTCAATTTATACTAATTTTGGGTTTGCTAAACTCATGCAATCAACCTGATAACCAAGTGATAATCAATAAATACATGGACGGGTATTACAATCAAGGATTTAATAGCATATCAAATTTGTTAGCCGATAGTGTGACTATTAAAGATGCACCAAATTATGAGATTACATACTCCAAGGAGGAATATAAGATAATGTATCAATGGGATTCTACCTTTCAACCAGAGAATAAATTCACCATTATTGGCCACAAATGTTGGTAGCGTTGATGGATTGGAAGATCTGATAATGGGACTAGATCAAAGCAAAACCTATTTAGTATATTGCCATGGCGATGCTCCATCTATTGCAGGTGCAGAGTTATTAGTGAAAAACGGGTTTTTAAATGTTCACCGATTGGAAGGTAACTATGGAGCATGGGATGAAGTTTCGTTCGTAGATCTTCCAGTTGCTAGCGTGAAATCAAAAATTGACGCAGGCGATTTTAAAGCTATTTTCGATGTTTCATCTGCCTATCTTCAAGGGCATTTACCTGGCGCAACAAATGCTAACGCAGGTGGCGGCGGAACTGCCCTTGCCAACTTAATTGCCAATATGGATAAAACAAAAACATATCTGGTATATTGTCATAGTGATGCACCTTCTTTTGCAGGGGCACAACTGATGGAAGATGCTGGTTTTATGAATGTGTCGCGCCTTGAGGGTAACTACAGTGCATGGACAAGTGCTGGTTATGCAGTTGAATAGTTGATTAATTCTATAAAAAAAATTCTGCTTTTTAGTGCACACTTTTGCGCATAAAAAAACCCTGTAAGTATTGACTTACAGGGTTTTGCGTTTATTTGCTTAAACGCTCAGCGGAGAGAGAGGGAACTGAAAATTTGCTTCAAATTCCTTATTATCAATATTTTACGAATCCAATTTTGTAAGTCCTCTGCAAGTCCACCAAAAATGGGTAAAAAATGCCCGTTTTAAATGCGTTTTAATGAACTCATTTGACTCCAAAAGTAGCAAAAAGGAACCGAACCTAAAAATGAAATTCATGTCAAGTTTATTGCGCAAAAAACTTGACATTGTTTAACGAAACTTCAAATATTAAATAGTCTCACTTGTAAAAGCAGAATGGATATTCTTTGAATGTTAGGCTTAATTTTGTGGTCATATACGTAGTTAGACTGCTAAATTGCTGACATTTTTAATACGATTATGATCAAGTCCATCAATGCCATCGCTTAGGATGTTTTTCAATTAATCCATATTTTATGTTTTTTATTGTTCGTAATATTCATTTATACTGCAAGGTAAATATATATACTAAAAATGGTTCGTTAGTATAAACTAAATATGCTACATTTGCATATACTAAATATACTACATTTACATATACTAAATATGCTACATGTGTAAATACTAAATATAATACAACTTTTGAAGTAAAGATATTACATGGCTACACCACAAGAGAAACTAGCTCAAGCTCTAGAGGCATTACAGAAATTGCAACAAGATAATGATGTTGTTATAATTAATACAGATGATCTGTTAGCTCCACACAGGAAGCTATTGAGAGCTAATGGCTTTATCAAAGAGGTTATTAAGGGGTGGTATATTTCAACTCGCCCAGAAGAACGAGATGGAGATACTACTTCGTGGTATATGTCCTTTTGGAGATTCGTTTCTGCATATGTCAATTCTCGGTTTGGTAACGATTGGAGTCTTTCTCCTGAACAATCACTTCTATTGCATAGTGGTAATACCATTATTCCAAATCAGCTTTTGGTTCGTTCTCCAAAAGCCAATAACAATATAGTACAGTTACTTCATGGCACTTCAATTCTTGATAATAAACTAAAAATTGTTGATGAAAAATTACGAGTGACCAAAGATGGATTGCAACTTTACAGTTTGGAGGATGGTCTTATCGCTATAGGAGAGGATTTTTTTACCCGATATGCAACAGATGCCAGAGCTTGCCTTGCGATGGTTAAAGATGGTTCTGTTTTACTCGAAAAGTTACTTAATGGTGGGCATAGTGTTGTGTCAGGTCGTCTTGCAGGAGCACTTAGAAATATAGGCAATAAAAAATTGGCTGATAACATTCTTAAAACAATGAAATCCGCAGGATATGATGTACGTGAGAACGATCCGTATACTGAGCAATTTTCTATTAAGTTGAGTATGAGAGATATCTCTCCTTATGCGAATCGGATGCGTTTAATGTGGCACAATATGCGAGAATCGGTAGTTAAGAATTTTCCTGCACCAAAAGAATTGCCGTCTGATATTGAGGCTTATTTAAAAGAGGTCGAAGACAACTATGCAGATGATGCATATAATTCTCTGTCAATAGAAGGGTATCGGGTTACAGCGGAACTCATTGAGAAGGTAAAAAGTGGCAACTGGAATCCTAAAGGTAATGAAGCAGACCAAGAAGCCAGAAATGCAATGGCTGCAAGAGGATATTATCAAGCATTCCAGTTGGTTAAAGGAAGCATTAAGGCAATACTTGAGGGAGAGAATGCAGGAGAAGTCGCAGATGATAATCATGGAGACTGGTACCGGGAGTTGTTTGCTCCAAGTGTTACAGCAGGTCTTTTAAAGGCAGGTGATTTAGCAGGTTATCGTTCCGCTCAGGTTTATATCAAAGGTTCAATGCATACCCCGCTTAACCCTGATGCAGTTCGTGATGCCATGCCTGTTTTATTTGATTTGATAAAAGAAGAAACTCATGCTGGAGTTCGAGCGGTGTTAGGACATTTTCTATTCGTATTTATCCATCCTTATATGGATGGCAATGGTCGTATTGGACGTTTTTTGTTTAATGTGATGTTAGCTTCTGGAGGTTATTCCTGGACTGTTGTTCCTCTGGCTCAAAGAGAAACTTATATGGCAGCTTTAGAACAAGCTAGTGTTCATGGTGATATTACCAACTTTGCTAAATTCTTGGGAGGATTGGTGCAGGAAGGTTTAAAATGAGATGAATTATACCGCATCGGGTATAATGCCATTATTTTTGTGAATAATATACCCGAACGGGTATTGTAACTGAAGCTACAACTCCTCAAACTCTTCCAGACCAATACAAAAATGTTCAAGGATGATTTCCAGTTCCTTATGTGTATAATAATGAGCTCGTTTATTTCTGGTTAATTCATCAAGCTTTGCATTTAGCTCCGGTGATAGTTTTATTTCTTTTCGTAATAATTGCATGGCGGAACTTACATTTGAGCTTTGAGGGTATAGCTTAGCAGCTAAGTCTTGTTTTAATAATGTTCGAGGTAATATCATGAATTGCGCTTAATGTTTCAACACCGAATAGGAATGATACCACCCACCGATAAAAAACGTTCCCATTTAAATTATCTTTTTTTCATTTTTTGGCAATCTCCCTCCCAGTGGTAACAGGGTGTTGTCAAAAAATGAAAATTATTACAAAAGAATAAAGGCGGTATCAGTTTTTGCCGTTAGGTGGTATCATTCTCCATCGGTATTAA
>JAGXIP010000196.1 GCA_024635585.1 Saccharicrinis sp.
CCGGTGTTTTTTATGGAAGAAGCAAATTCAAGTGCTTGATAAACCTCTTTGGTGAAGTTTCGTCTTTCGTCTTCCCAACGCACCTGATTGCGATGAACATAAGCAGTCCAGATTGCCGGTGAGGCCATACGATTACCATATTTATCTTCAACACCTTCTACTGTTATCTCAATTATATTCTTCTCTAATTGAGGCAATAAATACGATTTAGGATTAATAATAATTTTATCCTCAGAGTAAACAATATCTATTGCTATATTTTGTACCGGACGAACATCTTTCATATTGGGAGCATCCAGAGAATACGCATTAATACCAACTGGAACAGCATCTGTCGCATTAATATCTGAAACAAAGTTTTCAAGAGTTGAATTCTGTTGAACTATACCCTGATTATCCTCATAATATCCCTCAAATGGCAAATAGACCATCAATCCCATTTCATCTCCATTGAGTTTAGAGTTCATATCCATACGAATTAGTGTAGTAGTTTTAGCTAAATTCCAGATACGAAACTCATCCAATTTACCCTCGTAATAGTTGTCCTCGCCAACTCCAGAAATATTAGCCCATTTCCTGGCTCCTAAAACCATTGTTCCACCAGCGATACCAGCTATTTCTGAATTCTCCTTTTCATTCTGAGGTTCCCCATCAATGTACGAAATTACATTCCCCATTCTGCGAACTACTAATGCAAAATGATGCCAGGAATCATCAAAATAATCTGTAGAAACGGCTTCAAAAATATTTCCTTTACTGGCAACGAAAATTTCACCAGCAGGAGTTGCAAAAACACTTAAAGTCTTTTCTAAAAGATCTGAACTTTCTTTTCCATCTCCCCTTTGATTAGAGAAAAGTGTAACCGTATCACTTGGGTTATCATCCTTAAACCAAAATTCCATTGTATAATCCATTTCCGGGATAATTGAGAAATATCCGGTTTTAAATTCCAAATAATTGTTTCCGCTAAAATCCCAGGCTATACCCCCCGGATAAGCTTCCCAGGGAGCAAATACTTCCATATGGCGATACGCAGCTTTATCCAATGCCAATCCACCAAAAGCTTCGTCCATTGGCCAATATCCATACAATCCAACTTCGTTTCCCGATAATGCTTTGTACTGATTTGAATATACTTCTCCTTTGTCAATTGATTTAGACCATATGCGTAATTCATGTAAACTTCCTGCAAAATGACCAGCTCCTGTTATGGATGATTTTCCTAAATATATTTTTCCTGTATTATCATAAACGACACTTATGCTTCTTTTTTCCAGAATTATCTCATCGTTTTGATAAATGAACATATCCCTATTTTCATAATCAAATACGTAAGCCATATGTTGCCAGGCAGTTTTTGGAATTGCCGCAAAATCCATAGAAGCCACATATTCTTCATTTCCAAATTTAAAATAGGTTGAATTTGAACCTCTTAATCCAATTTCCAAATTCGTTACTGCACTATTTCCTTGCGATAAAATGACTGCATCTTCATAAAGATCTGGTCTCATCCAAAATTCAATAGTTAACGATTTATCGTTAAAAGAAATACCTTTCGAAATAGAAGCATAATCCGTTGAACCATTCATTCGAAGATAAGCCTCGTGTTTTAAACGATAATTGCTTAAGGTTCCTTTCACATCAAAATTTTCATCAGTAGTTAATAATCCACCTTCAATGGGTTCATTAAATTGAATACTAATATTTTCATCAACATTGAGAATTCCATCGGCAGGTTGCGGTGTTCCAAATACTTGTGGACGTTGTCCATCCAATATGCCTGTCAATATGGTAGATTCATTTTCTGAACCGTCAGAACACACTGATATTGCTCGTATATCAAAACTTCTGTCTTTAAGCTCTTTCATATCCCATTCGAAGGATACAAATGGGCTATCATTAATTAAAATTGTATCCTGCATCAAATCTTTATTGGCTAAAGCCGGATCGTTTACAAAATATTTAACCGGAACCCAAACACTTCCTGATGATGCCTTGTATTCAAACCTGAAGCTTTCAAAGGAGACATGCCCCAGATTATACCCACCAAGTCTTATGGTCATTGTGTCTTTATCATTTGCATTAACCACCCAATTCTCAAGAGGTTCTTGAATCTCGACATTGGTACATGCCGGTTGAAAACTAGCTGATATAAAAACCGTATCGGAAATATCAGCTATAAAATCGGTTGGATCGAACTGGCAGGTCGAATGCATTACTATACCAATACTATCGTAATTCATTATCGACTTATTCGTTGGAAAAAGAGTTAAGGTTTTTGTAACCGTTGTATTTGCCGGAACTAATATAGTTTTCGATGCATTTACACCATCAATTTTTATCTCAGCTCCATCAGGGTTCGTTTTTTCATCAACTCTTACTGAATACCATTGGTCGTCTCCACTCTCTGAGTTATTGGCAAGTTTTATACGAAATAAAGCCTTGTCAGTTATAGGTACCCCAGGAACTTTTGCAGGCTCAGCAGTAATTTCAGGCATTTCACGCTGTAGTGTAGGTTTTTGTAAAACAATACTATCACCCTGCGAATTTTTATAAAAAAAGGTATGCTCCAATCCCTGATATGGACACATGGTCTGACCTCCCAAAGTTTGAAAAATCGGACTGGATATATCAAAACTCGACACTCTAATATCACCTGGACTAAAAAGACTTCCATCTTGTTTCACTTCATCAATAAAACTAGCATAAGGAATATAGGATAATCCAGCAGCAATAGACATCGATGCTGCAGTAGCCACTAACGCAATACCATTTGAAGCTGCTCCTGTCGTACCTGCGATATAAGCAACAATTCCACCAACAACTGCTGCAGTACCTCCAATTGCTGTACCTCCTGCTAGTCCTGCTATACTAAAATCAAATCCTGACGGTAATTCCCGTTTTGTTTCTTCAAGAATGTTAGCATTGTATATTCCACTACTAGGTCTGCGAAAAACATTTACACTGTAATAATCCCCAACGTTTCCATCTGATAATGTATAACCAAACTCCATAGTTTGAGACAAACTCTCACCAGCACTTATTCCAAGTGAATGAGAAATATTTAAGCTTCCAGTCGCAATAATTCCAATGCCATTAAATGCAAAACCTACGGAACCTTTTGCTGCAAACTGCATATTTTTAGTTCGAGACTCCTCCCTGTTGTACGTTATACTTTGAACTTCTTTTCTTGTTATTGATCCAACTCCTCCATCAAAAGATATGTTTTGCTCTAAAACATTATTCTCGATCGCCAAAGCTTTTTCCGTTTCATTTAAACGAAGAGCATCCATCCAAATTCCAATTTGATCGTTATAATATCTGATTGAGTCTATTTCGTAAATTGAATCATTCAATATTTTGTTTAAATCCAAAATGATCTTCTTCTCAGGTCTAAAAGAATATGTTAGAATACTATCTGCTTCAGTCATTTTATAGTAGCCTTTTACAATGGTATCACTTCCAGCTACTTCAACCTTATAAGCATGAGCAATTCCATATCTTATGTCTGAATCATCAATTTCGCTAACATATTTTAAGGTTCCATCAGAATGTTTTGAAGCTACAAATAAATTATTCCTTCTGCTTTCCAATTCGGGCAATAGTTTATATAATAAATGTGCTTGTGTATATTTGAAATAAGTATCCCGATTATCTGGATCCATTATAAATCCTTCAACAATTCCAAGAGTATATGTTGTATCATTTAATTCTGATGCTCCTAAAGAAATTAATCCATTTGTATTTGCTAAATTATAAGGAACAATTTTAAGATGGTCTGATTCACCATAAAAATAATTATAACTCTTTCCTATGTATATATCCCCCATTGAACCAACTACATCTGGAGCGGAACTTGTTTCTACCCTTTCACTAAACTCGTAAGATTGAATATACTCACCACTATTATTAATGTCTGTCGAAAAACTAAGTCCGGCTTCAGCCGAGTTTGTAGATTTAGATGTTATTACGGGTCCAACCAAACCTCCGCCAGCCTCAACCTTGATTCCAAGTAAAATATCTGTTCCAAATCCAGAACCGTTGCTAAAACTTGTTGAATATCCAGAACTTACCGTATAGCTTGAGCCTTTTTCAATATAGGCAGAAGATCCAGAACCAGGAGGATCACGCAGAATAATTTCAGGCACTTGTGGCCCCTCAGTATAAAAATTATTTCCTTTAGGTCTCTGTCCAATTATATATGCACGATAGAGATCACCACCCGGTTCCCATGAAAACTCATTTCCATCAACATCTATAAAAATTTGAATTGTTTTTGTAAAAGAAGAGAGATCTCTTACACTTTTTGTAATATTAGGTATTCCTACTCTAAAAGTATCGATAACTATCCCGTCCATCTCTGGTTCTAAAGAATATATCTTTACCTTATCTTTTATGGCCAAATCATTTACAATTTTCACTTTGGCTTCTTTTATCGACTGGCGCGTAAAACGAGCAGGATCACCGAGCATATCATAATTTTCGTATGATTCGAAAATTGATATTTTGGGCGAATAATTGCTTGCCATCCTAAAAATTGGATATTTAAAATAATTTTGAACATTAATCGTATCCTTAGTTCCATCAGTAGGATTGGTATATTCTATTTTCTTTTCACCATAAAACAACTCTGTATCATTTACATTGGTTACGTCAAGATCTGGAGGAGTTTGATAAATATAATTCAACTTATAGTGATAGGGAACCGAATCTAAAGCAATTCCATTTTCATCTTTGCAATATTCATATTTAACAGGAGTATTAATGGATAAATCTATGACTTTGTTACCAAAGCAACCTTTAACCACTCTTGATAAATCGTTGTTTACATTTATATCTACAATTGAAAATTTCTCGGGTATTAACTTTGCAATAAACTCACCAGAATTAGCAGATGTGAAAATTTTCATCTCGCTCATTGTTCTGTTCATAATATGTTTAACTTCTGTAAAAGTTGAGTCTCCATCTTCATCAATTTCGGTAAGTACTCTGTATTTTATCGTATCATTTCCTAATCCATCGCCTTCTGTATCAAAAGAAAGTTCTGGATTCGAACTACTATGATCAATTGAAATTGTTGCTTTACCAATATTATTTGAAGATTTTTCAAATCCCATTGCTATTGCATTACTTCCAGTTCCCCCAATTACTCGTCCTATAACCGTAACTAAAGTGGTATCTATAAATGGGTTCCCAAATGTTAGATGTTGATTAAAATTAAATCTCATTATTGAGTCGGGATAAGCTTCATCATAAGGATAACGTCCTCCATTATCAAAAGTATGACCGACTTTTTGCATACTTATTGAATGGTCTCCAATGGGTACAAGGATTTCAAAATTACCTTGATTGTTGGTAACTTCTTGTTTAAGGTCGGAACCGAGCACTGGTTGGCCATCCACAAACAATTTAACATTTTTTACTCCTAATGTTGTATTTCTATACACTACTCTACCATTTACCATAAAGGAAGAAATATCTTCAAAATCGATATTATTATGCACCTGTGATTCATCGCTCATAAATAATCGTTTATTTGAAGGATTGAATTCGTGAGGAGCAAGCGAAGGGACAATGTTATATGATGATCCGTCAGTAAAATACGGAATTCCGGTTATTAAATAATCTCCATTTTTATCTGTTAAACCTTTAAACCATAATTGTTGAATTAGTGGAACTGTAGTAGAATATGTTGAATTATACCTAATTCCATGATTTTCGTTGTAGTTAGTTGCCGATTTAGAAATGTCATAAAATGAATTAATAGCAATATTTTCATTCAGACGATAATAGCCAATAAGCCCCTTCGTACGAAATGAAATATATCGGTTAAAATCATTTTTAATGGTTGTAGAATCAAGTGCCACATCCCAAATTCTTATTTCATCAACAAATCCATTTAGGTACTTTGTTGAACCTTCCTTTCCAATAATAAAAGGTGAAGTATTAACAGCAACAGAAGTAACTCCGGTTTTTGATCCCAATAATTTCCCATCAATATAAATTGAACTAGAACTTCCATCGAAAACAGCTGACACATGAACAAAAGTATCCAGAGGCATGGTATGATTAAGGGTTAAAGTATTGGTTCCTACAGAGAATTCAAAAGCAGTTCCGTTATAATTTAATTTATAATGACCTCCTTTATTAAAAATTGCACTCTGTTTAATTTGACTTAAGCGTATATAGGCCTGAAATGAAAACTTATTTTGAATTCCATGTGAACTTGTATTTGGAATCTCCAAATATGAACTACTTCCATTAAGTTGCAAACTGGTGGTTTCAAATTGTTCATCACTTTCTGCCGTAATAGTAACACCTTTAACCGGTGAACCATTACCATAAACAATTTTACCACTCACCGTTCCGGCAGGATTTCTAAAACCAATATCACTAATTGAATTGCTCCAAACTAATATTGTATCACACAATCCTTCAGCAATTATTGAATATTCGTAAAGTATGCCATTTTCAGCATAACTATCATCGTAAGAAGCTTGTGCGCCATCCACTGTTGAAAGAAGCGTAGAATCTGAGCTTCCAAAAACTTTTCGATATATATAATACGAATTTATTTGTGCTCTATTATTATTGTCCCATTCCATATGAACAATATCTGGGAAATAACCTTTGGATGCATTGAAGGAATTGGCTGGAAATGTATTGCTTAAATCAGGTGCCAGAATCACATTTCCGGTAGAAACAGAATTCGAGCTTCCGCAATCGCTTACTGCTTTAATTTCGTATCTATATGGAATACAAAGTTGTGCGTTATCATCTTCGTAGTAGGTAGTATCTGCATTTACGTCATATTCATTTTCCACACCTGTGTTCATATTAATCCGCTTAACCACAAACTTATCTTCGTTAAAAGAATTATCATTCCAGGTCACCCGGATTACATTTCCATTAAATGTATAATTTACGCTATCAACTGCTGCCGGTGCTGCTGGTGCATAACCCTGTGCAGAACTGGAAAGTGTACCCCAATCTCCACAATCATTTTTTGCTTTAACCTTATAATAATAAGGCGTATTTCGCAAGAGTGGAGTGTCTTCGAAATAATTCCTATCTCCTGGCAAAGAATCACTAATTGTACTAAATCCCTGATTTGGATCTGTACTTCTTTGAATTTCGTATTTTTCAGGTGTGGCACTCGTCCATTGCCATTGTACATAAACGGTTCCGTCGCAACGATCGTCGGACGCTGTTACATTAGATGGAGGATCTGGTATTGGTATAGAATTGCCCTGTTCTGCTGCTGATGGGTAGCCTGTTTGCGCACCATTATTCAAATAAACTTCGTAGTTATAAACTGTTCCATCTGCTGGATCTGTATCAGTATATGATGTCGTTGATGAGCTGCCTTCCCAATTACCATTCCGATATATATCATAGGTGTTTGAACCTGCACGAAAATTGCTGGGTTGATTCCAGGTAAGATTAACCTGATTACAAACATTTGTTGAAGCTTGCACACCTGTTGGTGCTTTTGGTTTATAAAAGGTTAAACTAAATGTTCCCTTTTCATTACCATCTTGTACCCACCTAAAATTTATCGCAGAATTATAAGTTGTGGTTGGATTAGCCATATTTATCCAAAAATGGTAGTTTCCTGCACCCCAGCCATTAAAATTTTCATTCCCAGGTTGGTCGGGTGGGTCGTACGCATAAATAGAAAATCCAGATAAGCTATTAACATTATAATAACGATCTCGGACAGGTTCCTGAAAAACCTCTGCACACCTTACCCAGCCCCCTGAACTTGTTTGATATTCAAGATACACATTTGAGCCACGAGGAATTTGAGAATCATCCTGCCCAACTTTTTGAAACATAAAATCTATTATTGCACGTCCGTTATCCGTGTTTTGTGATTCTATTTTGTAGTAAGTTGAATTCCATGTGCCTGCCCCTTTGGCATTTATTGCTCCAAGGAAAAGCAATGGAAAAAGAATAAAACTAAAAAGATACCTTTTAAATAATTGAGAAGTAGAATTTTTCATTGAGTTTTGTTTTATAATGTTTAAATAATTTCAGATAATTAAGATCATAGCAATCCAATCACTCCATTGGAGTTATAATACGTTGCTTTATTATTTTATTACGTTTAAAGGAATTCGAACAATTGCTAATTCTAAAATACAATATACGGTTTATATACTTTAATATCCAAATATATTTTTTGTGTTTTCGATATTTCAATACGGATAAAGGCAATGGAAAACTCTCCTTTCTCAACAGCAATAAGACTTTTTAGTATTTTATTATGATTCGAAAAATAATTATGAAAATTCGACCACTATCGATAATAATTCAAATTTTGATTGTTTTGTAATCATTTCAATATTGATTAAATGTTATTTTGAACTTATGTAAATTTTTTATTTCAATAATCTTCAAAATGAATTGTTAACATTTTCAATATCAGAATACTGAACCATTTAATAATTAAAAATGATGGAATACTTTTTATAGAAGGTAAGCTTAAAATCGTCGATGTAAAAAACGTTAAAAATGAATTGTATTGATACGATTACCTATGAAAACCAGATTAGATCCGCTTGATTCAATTAAATTCTCCCCTTCCGTTATTTCAAAACTCCCCCCTACTCCCTGCAAAATATATTCGTAGGGTTCGTTTTCGAAACAGAGAATTCCTTTAACGCGGTAAATTTCGTTTTTGTGGATATCGATTGTGTACGTTAGCCAGCGAATAAACTCGTCTTTTTTGAGCGGCTGATTAAAATGAAGTGTTTTTGTTGAGA
>JAGXIP010000197.1 GCA_024635585.1 Saccharicrinis sp.
GGTCTGCAAGAGTACGATGAAAACGGAATTAAGAAATTCACCAGTACTACGGCTTTTGTTTTTTATATAGACCTGCTAAATTTGAGTTTAGATAATACCAAGCGAGATGATATTCCCTAAACGCATGAGTTTTGTAAAAATATTGGCGAGAGTTTCTAAATGCTAGAAACTCTCGCTTTTTTTATGAGTAGAAATGAAGGTAACTCGATTTGGATTCCTTAAAATTAAAATATTCTTACAAAACTGGTTACTTAGATTACTTATAGTACTTAATATCTTATTAATACTTAGTTATAAGATACTTAACCAATGAACTAACGATAGACTAAGTTACTTGGGGTTACTTAGGGTTACTTAGTTTTAGTGTTATTTTGTATTGGTTACTTTGTAGGTACTTAGTTACTTAGTGAAAAGGAGGATTTTAAACATGGTTAAAGTGTTTGTTTATAGCGTTTTAGACATGACTAAGTAAGCTCAGTAACCAAAGTTCCCGGAATGTAGGGTCAACGGGCTAAATAATTTTTGAATAAAGGAATAACACGCACTATCATTTTCAAACACAATGTGTATATTATCGGCTAAATATTAATAATATTAAAATCAGTAGTGCGAGTTATTTGAATCTACAGTTGTAATAAGGTCTGTATTTTATAAATAAAGCACGTAAATCTATTGTAAACACTAACTTATAAAAGTTATCATTAATGGACAAAAAGTATTTAAACGCAAGGGATTTCATCGGTATGACCGATAAAAACATTTACGAAACTGCTGATGAGTTTCAAAGGATGTTGGATGAAATGGATGGTCATAACGCTAATCCATTTGATATTGTATGTACCACTCCGATGGGTGCAAAAATGAATGTAATTGACCCTTATGGAAAAGGTGTATTTCGAACAACGAGTTACGTAACCAGTAATTATTTGGGAATGAACACCCATCCAAAAGTTAAAGAGGCTGCGATTGAAGCCATTGAAAAATATGGAGCGGGAACGAGTACCACTCCCGTTATTGGAGGATTCTTGGATATACATGGGATTCTTGAAGAAAAGATTGCAAAAATGCATGGACAGGAATCTGCGCTAACATTTTCATCAGGGTATTCTGCTAATATTGGGGTGCTGACACCCCTTCTAAACCAAGAGGATATTGCAATCGTAGATATGTATGTTCATGCAAGTATGTATGACGGATTGCATGTTACTAATAAAAAGATATTTGGGCATAATGATGTTGAATATTTGGAGAAGTTACTGATACAATATCAAGGGAAGTACCGTAATATATTTGTTATTGTTGATGGGGTTTATTCTCAGGAAGGAGATTTGGCTAATTTAGTTGAGATTTGTGATGTATCAAAAAAATATGGAGCCTATATGGTGGTGGATGATGCACATGGTGTTGGTGTGATGGGTAAAAACGGAAGCGGTACATGTAATCATTTTGGCATTGAAGAGAAGGTTGACTTAATTACAGGTACGCTAAGTAAAGGTATCGGAACAATTGGTGGCTATATTGCAGGTAATAAGCGATTAGTAAATTATATTCGTCATTTTTCCCGACCAAGTATTTTTTCTGCATCAATACCACCTTCGGTAGCAGCCGCAGCAGCAAAGGTTATTGATATATTCTCAGACGAGCCTGAGATTATTCAAAAGCTATGGGAGAATACCAATTACGCCCACAAAAAGCTTTTAGAGGCTGGTTTTGAAATTGGCAAGACAAAATCTCCTATTACACCTATCAAGATTGGTAAAGAAATTACTGCTAAGTTGATAGCTAGAGCGCTTTTAGAAAAAGGAATTTATATAATGCCCGCTACCTATCCTGCTGTTAAATTAAATGACGCACGATTGAGAATGAATATATCCGCCCAACATACAAAGGAAGATATTGATTACTTTTGTAAAGCCTTGTCTGATATTGATAATAAACTTAATTTCACAAAAAAAAGTATTTTAAAAAGATAAAAATTAGATGGTTACCAAAAGAGAAGTAAATGCAATTAAGGCAAAAACTGATTTGCTAGATTCTGTAGGACTAGCATTAAAAAAACATGGTTTTGCAAAATTAAGTGTAAGTACAGTGGCGGCAGAAGCTAAAATGGATAAAACCGCTATTTATCGTTATTATAATGATTTTAAGGATTTGCTTAAAGCCTATATTGACCAACAAGAATATTGGTTAAAATCACTAAAAAAATATGGCAATACGGAAATTGAGGACATGAATGAGCTTGCCAAGATTTTTATCCGTGAGCAAATTGAAGCTTTGATGTCAAGTGAGGAATTTAGGGAACTTATCTTATGGGAACTTGCTGATAAGGATGATGTTGCAACGCCAATTACTGTTAAGCGTGAAATATATTCAGAAGGAATTCTGAATCAAAGCAGGCATATTCTTGAAAATTGCGGAATTAATTTCAACTTTATTTTAGCGATTATTCTAGGTGGAATCTATTATGTTACTATCCACAAGGATAAATACCCATTTTGTGAAGTTGACTTGAACCAAAAGAAACACAAAGATGAACTTATTTGGACACTTGATTGGTTGATTGATTTATTGTTTGAAGCTAACCAACAAGTTAGTGAGGTTGAGAAAGTGGCAATTAGGGCAAGCATAGAAGGAATAGATTTGAACACTATTGAGAAGATAACGAACATTGAGAGAGAAAGGTTGATGGAGATATTATAAAATAATTATATTCCAAATATAATATTAGGAGAGAGCGTATAGCTCTCTTTTTTTTGCCAATAATTTAGCAAATGACTGTTATGGCAGTGCTCATATCGTAGAAAACAAATATTAAGAACCTTTCTGAAATTCTAAGTAAAATTTTTTAATTGAATCGAACGATGGTGCAACCTTAATTAGCGTAGTATTGTACTAAATATATTTCTGTATGCAGTCTAAGGTTCCTAATCGAGAAATTGTTATTTTTATTTATAAAAAACTTAAACGCAATTAACTGTCTTATTTTATGCCTATTGAAAATTTATATAGTTTAGTATGCACTTTTTATTTCTTTTTTATTTAGATTTGCAAGATGAAATTTATATTTTATAATAATATATTGTAAAGTGCTAACTAAAATAATAAATTATGAAAAAATACTAAATAGATTTATCAGTTTGAGAAAAAGCTAGGCTTTAAGTAAGCACAAAGACATCTTTTTCTGTAGTGTGAATGACCTGACAAAAAGTATAATTGTTAACTTTTTTACCTGAACACTTATTCTCACCAAGTCATGCCAAATTTATAATTTGACTATTTGCCTTGTGCAAAAACACTGCATTATTTACAACTTAATAATGATACTTAAATCAGAATAGATTTTTACAGCAATACTAATTTGCGAAATGTGAAAATAATTATGGAATCATCGGGAGTTTGTAATTAATGTGCCTTAGTAGATAAGGAAATAGAAGATGACCTTGAGTATTTAGATTGAATCTTACAATTTATTTGTAGCGTTGATTGAGGCAGAATTATTAGATGAGTTAACAGCACTAGTCAAAAACAAAAGATTTCTAACTTAAACTTGTCTTATGGTCGGGGAACAAAAAATACATTTGATATCCACCGATATTTTATAGGATGAGATGTAAATATTTTAGACTATTAATAATTATAAAAACTCCAATTTAATGAAAATAATATGAAAAGTGGATTGAAATAAACAAATTAAAATATTCAAGAGATAAGAAGTATAGTATTATTGAATGAGCGGAAAAGAATAGCTCCTAATCTTATTGCCGAAACAAAAAAAATAGGAGCATAGAAAAATATTAATATAATTAGAGAGCTCTAACTCTCACTTTAAAACAAAGATATGAAAAAAGTATTAATTTTAATGCCATCGATATTATTGATGGTTTTTGTTGCCTGTAGCAAAGAAAATGATTTGAGTGATAATTTAAATGAAAATCCTTCAAAAGTAAATGAAGTATTAATCATTGACGGCATCCCAAGTTACTCGGACTTAAATAGTTTTTATTCGTCCTGTTTAACTTTGGCGACAATGCCACAAAATGATTTATTAAAATCAGGGGAAGTACAAAAATTTACATCATTATGGTCTTTATATGAAGTTGCAAGTGATGAATATAATAACTTGGATAATATGGAAGATTATTATGCTTGGAGAACTGTTTACAATGATTACTTCCTGTTTGCAGAAGATGAAGAAGATCAGGCCATTGGATTTAAGGTGAATGATATGATACAAGCATTTGGAGTTAACGTTTATGGCCAAGCAAAAATTGGAGGTGAGGTTGTAAACTTTAATAAAATAGAAACCATAAAAGCTTGGAATTCTGCGATGCCAAAGCTTAAATCTAGCAGCACTCCCATTGGAGATGTTTGTTTTAAAACAAATTACGACGATAGGCAGATGAGATGCTATCAAAAAAATATAACTGTACAAGGTGGTACTAACTGCTGGCTTGTATATATCTCTGGACAAAAAAAAGGATGGTTGGGTTGGAATAATTATTCTGGCGGACGTTATATTCGACCAGAATATTCGAGTTTAGCATTTACAATTTACAACCCACAATATAACGAGGCATACTATGAAAACACCATATGGGGTTCTCCATCATACCCATTTTATAGAGACGAAAAATATACATGGAGAGTATATCAGGCATCGTCCGCACAAACATTAACGGTATGGACTACTGGTGTAGGTGAAAGTAGAGCATGTACCTTGTAATTTTTTATATTTTGAAACACCTTAATTGCTAAGGTGTTTCAATTTAATGCTTGTAGAGGAAATATTATTATTTTTTAAAACAAGGGATAGATGAATATTTTTACAGGTCAAAGCATTTTACAATATAGAACACTTTATAACTATTTAACTATCACACACTACTTATTGTATTAAAAATGAAAAGTACGTTACTATTTATTGTTTTTATTTTTATCTTAAATAATATTTTAGCTCAACCTAACTCGGGCTTTAAAGGAGGAATTAACTGGACTTTCCATTCCAATACGACTAATCAAGCTGAATATTCACCTAAATTAGGATGGCAATTGGGCTATGCCTGGAATATTAAGGTGCATAACTATCTCAGTATCAATACAGAACTGATGGTAGATAAATATGCTTTCAGCCAGAAGTGGTATAATAAATATGATGACATCTATTTAGTTCCAAGGTCTGAGGATACCTATTATTTGACAGTTCCATTGGGCTTGAACTACCTATTTTATAACAAATACTATGTAAGTTCGGGGTATCAAATTAGTTATACTCATTCAGATATAGTAGGTTATTATTGGGGACCCCAATTGGCTCATGCTGCTTTTGTAGGTGGTGGTTTTCATCTGAAATATTTCGATTTAACAGTTAAATACGTCTATCAGTTTAATGAAGAGAAAACCTATTATGATGGTGGAAAAAACAACTCGATACAAACATCTATTATTGTGCCTTTAAAATGGAGAGATTAATGCGTTCGTTGATATTTGCTCTGTTTCTTTCCTCTTCCTTAGTATTATTGAGTTGTAATGATTACGAGGGCGGATTTCCTGAAACTCCTGCTATACCGGTTGTTAATAGTATGCTGATGGCCGATTCGACATTATGCATCAACCTAACATGGTCAGGTAAACCAGGGGTAACACTTTTTACTCCAATAATGGATGCACAGATTGAGGTGCTGGAGGATGGAGAAACTATTGGTGCTTTTGATCATGTTAAGCCTGATGGCACTTATGTGTTTAATCATGATGTAAAAAGCAACTCAAGATATGATTTGAATATCCTTGTTGACAGAACAATAAAGTTAAATGCAAATACTGTGGTGCCAATTAATTCTACATTTCAGCTAGAATCAATTGAACGGATAAATTGGGAAGGGTCTCATATATTTGAGTTAAAACTTCCCAAACCTGCCAAGGAGGTGAGCGCTATTTATATATTTAGCTTTCTACAAGGCAACAACAACTCATTTGATAATTACGGGGTGTATTGCATGTCGCCTTTATGCGATGCTTTTAATAGGATTCGGGACGATTCCGGCCCAGAGAATTTCAACTACGTTTACGATGAGTTTATCAGAATACCGACCGATGCGCTGGTTACAAGTTCCGAAACTATACAGATAGCCAGCTATCGGCCTGTTCAGATAATAATTCTGGAAGCTACCGAGGCATTTGACTATTATTATAAAACGGCGTTTTGGCAAGGGTATTACGATCCAAATATACAGCTCCCTTTTACTTGGGAGAGCATTTATTTACCTTCAAATATTCAGGGAGGTGCAGGTGTTTTTGCTGGTACTTCCGTTACGGTTTTTAATCTAACAAACGATTCCGAATCTCAAAACATAGATTATTAAACTGCGATGAAAAGAGTTGTTTTTGTATTAATGCTGTTATCTGTTTTGATATCAGCAAATGCACAGGAAAAAGTAAAAATTTACGGATCGGTTTACGATGCAAAATCAATGGAATCCCTCCCTACTGCTACCCTTTTAAATGTAGTGACAAATAAAGGAACCGTTTGCAATACATTTGGTGACTATTCTATGGTTGTTGAAGCTGGAGAAGTAAATATAGAAGTTTCTTTTATGGGCTATAAAGCCAAAATATTTCGGATGGTATTAAACTCCGATACTTTGCTAAATATTGGTCTTTTATCCGGTATTGAATTAAAGGAGATGGTGGTAACAGCCTCTAACCAAGGAGTTAGTTCAAGTAAAACGGTTGGCTTGATGCAATTGCCGGTTAGTTCTATTACCTTTTCTCCATCTTTTGCCGGAGAAAACAATCTGGTAACTACCTTAAAAACATTACCCGGTGTAAGTGCAGGCAAAGAGGGTGGTTCCGAATTGTATGTAAGAGGCGGTCGTCACGACCAAAACCTGATACTATTGGATGGTTCTCCGGTGTATAACCTCAGTCATGCTTTTGGCTTATTATCGGTATTTAATGCACCAAGCATTAAAAATGTTAACCTATATAAAGGAGCTATTCCTGCTCAATATGGCGGAAGATTGTCATCCGTGTTGGATGTTTCGGTCAGAGAAGGGCACAGA
>JAGXIP010000198.1 GCA_024635585.1 Saccharicrinis sp.
GGACATAGGCGCTGCGTGAAAACCATTGTTGTTTACAAGGTTTATAGTCGCCTTTACAAGGGCTTCTCTTTTAATCTGGCTTTTTGAAACGGTACACATATCTTTTCTAATTCTGATACAAAGATACGAAAATAAATGAACGTTCATTCATTTTTGAATAAAAGTTTTAGGTTGGAGGGTTTTGTGATACATCTCTTACATATTTTTTGGGGAACGTTTATAAACTGAGGGAACCTAGATAAACTTGATAGCGGATACAGTTTTAATGTCAACTAGAGTAAATTGAGCTCTTCACATTGAACTTTCCGGCTAAACTATACAGAGCCGCAAAACACCTTAAATTCCTCTTCGTATTTTTCTTTTATGATTGATGCAATTTTTTCTTTCCACAAATAGGCATCATCCTGCCAACCTTTTGCAAAAGTGAATTTCCCACCAAGCGCAACACCAAAAAATGTAGTGTTATCCTGATCTCGATAATAAAGACGCAAAATTTTGGATGGCCATTTCATTTTTAAATTGTGCCAAGTTTTCATCTCTACTTTCGTGTTGTTTTCAAGTGGGATATTCATAGGAATATATATATTTGCTATATTGATCATGCTATTATTCATTCATCCACAGTTTAAACATTTCAAAATCTGCGCTATGTTCATCAAACCAATTTGATACTTCTTCCCCACGCGACTGGGAAATGTAATAACTATAAGTCTCGGTTAAATTTTTGTTAGCCAAATCAGAGAAGAATGGAACATAAAAATCCCACCAAAAGCTGGAATTTTCTTTTTTAAGTTCACCTAATATCTTAAATATTCCGTCATTGTTTTCTGCAAATAATTCCAAGTCTGTTTTTCCTTTGTTTTCCTCCGTGCTATTTGAGGCTTTTGATAAACTAATCATCATCTCTGCTGCGCCAAAATCCGGATCATTGTTCATTGGAACAGAAACATTAATATTTTTATCGGATGATTGGATAACCCCATGATCGATATAATTCCTTAGCGTTTGATATTCAATTGCAGCTCTTTGAGAATTTGGTTCGATTAACAGGAAAAAATATAAGGGCAGCATAGCTTTTATTCTAATGCCTTGTCTTTCCATGATTCTACTTAAAATCAGGTGACTACTTGCGTGTGACGAATTGCTTTTGATAGCCTTTAATGCTGAATCGTATGCCTTACTGTTTTCTCCTTTATTGAAACAGCTTATAGCATGATTGTAGTATAAAAGGTAGTTATCGAAATCTTTCATCGCCTTTTCATAAACCTTAATTGACTTATTCGTTTTCCCTAACATATCAAGTGCAGAGCCATAGGTTATATAGCCTCCCAAAAGATTTCCATCATTCAAATCAATTACTTTTTTACTGTATTTTTCAGCACTCACATAGTCTTTTGCCAATAGATAGGAGAATGAAATCTCGTAGTTTACAAGACTTGAATTGGGATCTTTACTCAAAGCTTCTTTGTATTTTTCAATTGCCTTGTCGTATTCCCCGTTATCGTGAAGCTTAATTCCTTCCTGAACTAAGCTATCAATTTCTGAATTCTGTGCAAATCCCCAAGCGGAGACGAATACAATTGTGAATAGGAACAGTAGTCGCTTCATTTCTATAGTATTAAGTTGTTTAGGTTTTTGTGCGCTAAGGGCTGGCGGCAAGAAATCATTGCGTATTTCGGGGTAATTTCCTATCATACCGTCGTGCCATTTATTATGTATTATATTGTTCAGATTTAGCACTTCCCGTGCATTTGTTTTAACCGCGTGTTGCTACAATCATTTAATTTTAATCGTTTTCATTTCGTTATTTGCATTAAATGTTGGGAAATACATTAATTCAATTTTTGCAGGATTAATAGTATAAGTACCAGCGTATCTTGAAATCAAATCAATTTCAAAAGTATATTCTCCTTCAGGCAAATAATCACAAAAAATAGTAGTCTCATTTTTAAAATACTCTCTGTGAGATTCATACCTTAAATTATTCTTTTTATTGGCATAGGAGCAACCAGCAGGTATTGGAATGTTTATCATCACATATTCAGCATCTTTTTTCACCCTTACTTTAGTTATAAGCTTGGTTTCCTGTCCGGCTACCAAAGTAGGTGTTTGCGTATTATCAAAACCCGTGAAAATCTCGAAGTCTTCATTTTTCATAGTTGGGGTATTGTTCCAATACTTCTGATAGGTTGTAAAATATACCGGAAAACTGCCCGACTTAGATATTTCTATTTTCTGGGTTGGGTTTATCTGCATCTCAAAGGGAAATTTCGAAACTATTATGTCAGTATCACCTCTTAAGGTCAATGTTGTTGTGCTTATAATAGAATTATTCTTCAATAAATCCGGTAATATTGTTTCTATAACTTGAGCTGATTCAAAGGTGTTTCTCCAATAACCATTTTTTCTGTTTTCCAGAAAGTAATTCCGCATCCTGCCCAAATTTTCCCCATCCATTGTTGAGTCGGCTCTAAATATTTTGTAGGCAAGCAAAGTGTTTTGCATATCATTGTTATGAAGGTTAGTTGCCTGATTAGTATCCGAATAAAAAACATTACCAAAAAGGGTTGTCTTTTTATACGATTCAAGTGTATCCAAACAAAAATCTATATTGCAGCGTTGCTTAAGCTCAATAATATGAAGAAGTCTGTTTAAAGAGATTTTCTTGGTTTTTTCTAATTCAGTAATATAATGTTGATAGTAGGGTTTTGCACCCAACAAATTCAGGATTTTTAAAATCCTCACTCTTTCATCGAAATCATGGGAGCGTTCTAATTCCCAGACTAGCAGTTCAGTAATCTGGCTTTTGCTAATGGCAATTTTATATCCGAGTTGTTCAGCGTGTATCAATGCTTCCAATACATGTAAACTAATCCAAAGGCTTTCCTCAGAATTTTTCCACCAGCCCCACATGCCATTTTCTTTCTGGTTTTTCTTTAATAAACGGATTAGTTTTTCTACTTCAACCCCACCTTTAAATTTTTCGCCTTTAAAATAAGTAATGTTTCTTTCTGCAATTAAAGCCTTCAGTTTTGAAGCCAATTGTTCATTGCATGAATATTTATATTTTATCAGATATTTAATTTCATCTTCAACAACGTCCAACACATCTGCACTAGCATACAGATTGACAGCGCCTAAAGTAGAATCACACTGCAACTGTATGGTGGTATCTTTATCGAGTACATAAAAAACACCTTTTGTTTCCTCCAAACCTTTTGGATAAACAGGAATATATCTTTGTTCCCCATCAAAATAACCATCGTCTGTTTCGAGATAATATTTCGCACTTAGGGAATCTGCTTTGGCCGCAATGCATAAAGTATCCACAAGTGAATTTTTACAAATCCTTGAATTACTTGATATTTCGTCACCACCAATTTCAAATTTCGTGAGCACCTGAATCGAATCAGGAGAATAGTTAAGTATTTTACCAATGGCATACGCAGTATCACTTTCCACTAAAAACCTTGGGACTGCAAGTTGCGCCATCAAAGGTTTGTAGGATTTTATCAAGCCTTTAGATTGCCCTGATTGCCGTTTGTTATTCATGGCCAAATAAAATGTTTCCCAACTGGTAACATCATCCGGAAACACAACTTCAAAACTTGCTTTCCCTTCTTTATCACTTATCAAACTGGGTTGCCAGAATGCGTAATCAGAAAAATTATTCCGAATTGAGCTGGCTTGACCTGCCGCGGCAAGAAATGTTTCATCATATACGGCACCTTTTACCGAGGTTTGCGTAGTTTTAAAAGCTCCCGGCTGTGTTTCAATAATAACAACACCGTTTGCGCCTCGTGCACCATACATGGCCGTAGCAGTTGCATCCTTTAAAACTTGAATATTTTGAATTATCGAAGGGTTCAATTCTGATATATCGCCGGTAAAAACATTTCCATTAATAATATACAGTGGTGTTTTATCGAATTCTATGGTAGAATTTCCTCTAATAGTTATTTGCGTAGCACTGCCGGGGGCACCATTGTTGGAAGTTATAACAACCCCGCTTAATTTACCTTGAAGACTCTTGGAAATATTTCCACTTACTCCCGGAATTCCACCCAAAAGACTACTTGTAGTTACCATTGAAATGGCCCCGGTTAGTTCAGATTTCTTTTGAACCCCATACCCTATTACCACCACTTCATCCAGCCTCAGGACATCTGCCCTTAGATTAACATTGAGCACGTTAGTATGGCCGATTAGCTTATCTTCAGGAGTGAACCCAATAAATGAAAAACTAAGCATATTACATCCCGATGGAACTTTAATGGAATAATACCCATCCATATTTGCGATGGTTCCATACGTAGTACCCTTTACAATGATAGTAGCGCCTGGTATAGGTTCTCCGGATTCCTCCTCGTAAACATATCCCTCAACAATATCGCCAACACCGTTATATTTAAACTCTTGTTGGTACATGTTGTAAATCTGCTTCAGTTCCTTTTCTTCATCGTGATAATAAGGTTTTGGCTTAAACAACGCCTCTTCAATAACATCACTTACATACAAACTAAAAGTATCTTTCTTAAACGATGCAGGTTGATCAAAAGCATAATAATTCAAGCCGTTTGGCTGAATATAAATTGAATCTTCGATATGATATTTTGCTCCTGAATAAAAGAATATCAGTTTATGATATCCCTTATCCAACTGGTGTATAAATGATGTATTACCGGGATAGACTCTTAAAAACTCATGGTTATCATACCTAAACACCAATACATTTAATGGGATATCTTTAACGGGTTCCGCATCTTTGTTAAAGCTAATCAAGAGCCTACCTGCCCCCTCGCTTGTTGTTTTTGGATATTTATACCTGGCAGTAAGTTGTCTTTTTGAATCCTGATAGTCTTTCCATTGCTTTGTTATTCCCTCCTTATTGAAAACTACATCCCTTAAGTTTTGGCTGGCACTATAATTATTTAAATACTCAGGAAGCTTTTTTGAATCCATGCTACGCATTTTTAGTAGGGCAGGTAAAAACTCATATTCAAAAAATGGTTCATGATTAAACGTAGTTGAAAAACCATCCATCAAATGAAAATTCAGATGGCCAACAAGCGGACCGGCCATGTTATTTCTTTCGTATTTTAACTTTGGATTCAGCAATTGAATATTTTCGCCTTGTTGAATATAGGCATACTGCTCCCCAAAGTTATTTTTATACGGAATAATGTATTTATACAACAACCGCTTTTCATAATCGCTCAATCTCGCTTCAACCCGATTTATTTTAACCTTATTAATTTTCGAATCCTGGTTTAAACTAAAAATCAATTTTTTACCCTTCTCAAAATACATACTATCGATTACAATTTCGCGGAGAGAAGTTCGGAGTTTTATTTGATGGAAACCGCTGTCAATACTAAATGAGTAGGGTTGCTGATGAGTTGTCCAACTAAAATATACTGGTTTGCTATCTACATAAATTACATGAATAGGGCTGATTGCTCCTTTAGAAACTACAAAAGGGGCAAATTGCGTAATTGAATTTTTGGTATCATACGCAAAGCGATAAAGGTCGTTTTGGGGATATGTAAATTTATAATATTCAATAGTATCGATGGCCGACAGAATCTTCCATGCATCGTAATCTAATTGCAAACCAGGATGTTCATTCAGATTAAAATTTTTGAAACTGAAATTGTTGATAACACTTTTGTTCCTTTTCTCTTTTCCCAAATATGGTAGCATAGGGGCAGGATAACCGAACTTCTTGGTAATTGAAAAAGCGGTCAAATCAACTCCTTCAACGGGCTCTCCTTCGGTGTTCGTTACCAATATCTCAATCCTTGATTTTTGGCCGGGATAAACAATTTTTGGTTGCGTAACTAAAACATTCAACTTCTTATCCATTAAGGGTATTCTGTAATTTTCCTCTTTAACCTGGCCTCCCCACAGATAACTTATGGACACAAAATAATTTTGCTTTGTATTTGCTTTCTTTTGTATGTTCAACGAATCTGTATAGCCAAAAGATTGTTGATTGTTCTTTTTATAAATATTATAAATGAATGGAATCTTACGCGGATTATCCACCACAACATAAACCAAATCTTTTGTTCTTTCCGAAAAACATTGAATTAAAGAGGGTTCTTCTGAAATATGTGCCGTTTTCGAAATGCTATCAGTTTGGATTGTATAGGAAGAATAGTAAGCCGCTAACTCTATTTTGCATGGCGTAGTTCCACTATAAACTTGCGTTTTATTACCAAAGTTATCCTCTGAATCAACAACAACCTGTTTAGTTTCCTTTTGTCCATTTTTAAGATATTCAAATTGAATAGAATCTGTTTTAACTTCAATGTCAAACTTTTCTGATTTATAAAAGTAAGAAACATCCGTCTTTTCCGTGATGGCTTCGTTATCCGAAGTCAACAATTTAACATGAATGGTATAATCAAAATTTGCTTTCGGAAAAAGAGAATCTGATAACACTATTTCGGTTTCGTTGGTTGGGCTGAGTTTTCTTTTCAAAAACAATAATGTATCCGATATAAATGTATGATTCACAAAATACCTGTTTATTGATTTGGGCGTTAACAATACTTCAACCCTTGAATCCATCAGGTTTAAATCATTTTCATCCGTTCCTTTGGCGTAGAGCCTGATTTGTTTATCCCTAAATTGTTCCTTCTCATCAACTCTTATCAAAAGTTTATTTTTTGCTAACTCATAATCCTCATACTTAAAGGAGCCATTGATGTAATTCTTCCGATCATTTAATTCTAACCGGACCGAGTAATTCCTGTCGAGTTGCAATTGCAAAGAATCGTCTAAAAAAAACTCATATTTATATCCGCCATCACGATATGGAGCTAGTTGAGTCAATTCTATGCCACCCCTGGTATTTTGTAATATCACCCTCACTTTTTTATCAATCGGCTTGCCTTTCCTTGTTACCAAAAAAGCTTTAAACTTAACGGTATCTCCCGGGAGGTATTTGGGTTTATTGAATACCATGTATCCTGTATGTTTATTGCTAAACTTATTATTTGAGTAATAATTACAGTGGTAATCGTCAAACAAACAGGCAACTTTATGATAAGATTTAACGAAAAAATTCTTGGTTCTGTAGATGGTACCTTGAGGCCATCCTTTAATAATTGTTTTAACGCCATCAATAGGCAGGTAAACAACATAATTTACAGGCAACCATGCATATTTAATTGGGGTTCCGAAAACCACTTTACGAATCCCCCTTGTGATGCAAGAATTATTATATTGCCGCGAAAGGTCGTAAAAAGCTGTAAACCCGCGGTGCGTAACCGTCAGCAATCCTTTTTGATTCGATTTTTTATCAAGATAAGATTGTATGTTTTTATTAAAACCAAGCTTTTTACATCGTACAGATACCTCTGCATCGCTAATGATATTTCCCTTTAAATCACATACCTGCACACATAAATCCGTGTTGTTGTTAAAAATAAAAACATCAAAGTCCTGTATAGTTGTGATGGATAGTTTTTGTTTATTTTTATCGGCAAATGTTCTCAAATAGTGTCCTTGCAAAAGCTTGCCTTGATATAGACTATCTGTGGGAAAGGAATCGACCAGGGTATGGAAAAAAGTTGGGTCAACTTTCCAAATATCCTTTTTGTAAATCTTCTTGGCTTCCTTGTTGCTTATTTTATAAATGTAGGTGTAATAGCTTGTTTGACGACTATCAATTAGCTTTTGACCATTTACGGCGAAACTAAAAAGCACGGTCAATAAAAGTACGATAATCTTTAGGGTATGAGATTTACCATCCATTGTTTTGATTATTATACACCTATACCACAAAAAATAAGTGTGAATTAGTCCAATTATTGGCAAGCGCATTTTACTTTAATGCACTATTGCTTCTTTTAAATAATTTAGGTTATAACCCGCTATTTTTATGGTTATCATATCCGGCCCCGCATAATACCGTAACATTACAATTTTCGACAGTTTGATCTTTTCAACAATGGAGTTATCAAGCAGGTACGTTAGCTTATAATCCACACTTTGATTTTCCTTATATCCAGTAACAACAGAAACTTTTGTTGAATCCGAAGTCAAAATGTCTTTTCGGTTTTCCTTTATTTTTGTGACTGTCTCAGAATCTATACTTTCAATATCCAGCCTAAAAGGTTCATCATCGACAATTACAAACATCTTATTATCTAACTTGAAACTATTTGTTTTTAATTGAAGAATATCATACACCCTGTAGACGGAATTTGAATCATTCGAATCATTTTTAATCTCTTTGATTATTTTTTGATCCAATTGTATCAATGGCGAATTAGTTTCTTGCGCAAATTGATAGGTGAACCCTGCTTTAACCCTTTTCGTTGCGTATATGGTATCCTCCTCTACAGTGATATCCCTAAAAAGCAAACAGCTAGGTAGTAAAAAACCAATCAGAAAAAGACCAACTAAAAAAAGGTTTTTCGAATATCTATTGACAAAACTCGTTTCCTTTTGTATCTTATCATTTATCATAGTATATTGATTTTAAATTTTGACTAATATACTAATAAAGTTAAATATTTCTCTTGTTTACATTTCTTGCAATTTCTTTTATTCTAGTCTTTTTAGTAATTTAACCCAAAAGCCCAAAGTGGAATAACATTAAGGTAGCCGTATTCGATATCATCTTTTACCACAAATGATTTACCGTCTTTTTCTATTTGGTTTTGTTGCTTATTTTTTCCTCCAATTTCAAAAGTGTAATTGTCAATTATAAAATCTGCTTTACTCGAAGATATTACGTCATTTTTCACTCGCATTTGATTGAAGAAAAAAGTCTCTCGAATGTTGCCTACATTTGATTTATCCCCAACTAAGTTAAAAATGATATTTGAGTTATCTAAATATACTTTATCAACCTTTCCTAATCCGCGAATACCACTTGTTTCATTGCGCAACTGTCCGATAAGTCCAGCTTTTTCCATATAGGAGAAATAGTCATCTAAGGAATTTCGGCTCACACTAATCATTTCAGATATTTTGGAAAAATTAGGTTTAAAAGGTACGCTTTCAGCAATAATCGAAAGCAATCGTTTAAGTTTTCGACTCGTTCCAACATTTAAATTTGCATATTGCGGAATATCGGATTCAAGTGTTTGCACAATGATTTGACCTAAACGTAAGTTCATTTCATTTTCAATTCCAAAAGGATAGTACCCACGTTTTAAATAGTCATTAAACAATGGTAGTGGATGTTGAATATTTGCAAGTTTCACCTCATTATTTATAATTTGTTCTAAGGAGTAAACTTCCGTTTCATAGTTATGGAAGAATTTCAAATATTCACGAAATGAGAGTCCTTGTAATTTGTAAATTATTGCTCGACGGCTTAAATCAGCCGAACCTTTCAATATATCAAGTACAGAAGAGCCTGTGAATACAACTTTTAAAGTAGGAAATGAGTCGTAAATATTTTTTAATTCACGAGACCAGTCTGTGTATTTATGTATTTCATCGATAAATAAATATTCTCCTGCATTTTTATAAAAATCATCAGCTAAATCAAAAAGTCTGTTTTCACTAAAGTACATATCGTCTGCGGAAACATATAATGCTTTTTTGCTATCTAACTTTTCCTTGATATGTTGCAAAATCATTGTTGTTTTACCAACTCCACGACCTCCAATAATTCCAACCATCCGGCTTTCCCATGACACATTTTTGTACAAATAACGTTTAAAATCCGTTGTCGTATTTTGTAAAAGCGTCTCAAATTTCTGATATAATGTTCTCATAATCTTGATGTACTATTTTTACAAAGATACGAAATGCACAACACATTCAACGATTTTACTACTTTAATGCACAATCAAAAGTGCAATACGTTGTTTTTCTGCCTGGCGTTAACGGTGGCAATATGCGGAGGGCGGGATTACAAGGGGCTTCACTATCAAACCGCAATATTGTTTATTAAATGCTTTAAAGTTCAAATTTATCAAATCACCCCGCATTACGTATATTTATTGTTGTGTTTTCGTGTTTTACACTCCGCAGTCTGACCATGTGTTGGGGCAGCCATACTCTTTGACAAGTTTTGGTTTGTGTGTCGACTTTTTGAGCGACTTGGCAATATGTATGGTCGCGACGGGGGAGGCAATCATATGCGTATCAATTCATTTGCTTCTTTAAAACTCAATTCTCCGTTTAACCATTTATTTTGAATTTCTTTAACATTTTGTTTATCATACATTGGTATATTAAAATCAACTCTTGCGTTTTCTTTAAGTTTAGAATTAAGGTATTTAATTAAATGATTCAATCCATTAACAACTTCATGCAAACAGCAAATTCCAGTATAGGAGAAACGCAAAGCGCTTAGTTCCTGATAAAACTCTGTGACATCTTCTATATTTTTAGATGCTCCCCATTCTGCAACGATTCTATTAAATTGCTTGTCCCAATTTTTCATATGATTTAGATCATCACCTGAATTCTCCGTAACTGAAAATCTATTTCCTAATTTCTTCATTTCTTTAACTTTATTCAAATAGCTCTTATAACCTCCCAGTTCACTAGGAAATTCAATGATAATACATTTGCTTTTGGGAATCTTCACTTTTTTATAAAGTTCTTTATCTCCGTCTAATTTGTATGGTGCGTTAAATACAATGTTATTCTTTTTTACTTTACAGAATTTGATATTCAGTTGATTTAATTGAAAAGCATAAAATTGAGTTGAATTATTATCATACCAACCAATAATTTCGAAGACTAAACGCCCATCATAACATACGTTTTTTCCCCATTCCCCAAGCTTTCTTAGGATATTTCCACTTCTATAATGATAGCTACTAGCTGTAAAATACTTTATGAACGTATTGAAGAAGTTTTTCGAACAATTTTCTACCGTTAGACCTGTTTCAAAGTTCCCTTTCTTACGAAGGCTAGGGTCCGCATATAAGCCTAAATCCCTAAGGTAATTTGAATGAAATGTACTTCTACGAAATTCATCATCAAAATTCATCTGAGGACGAGACGGAATTCTCCATGAAATGCCATCGTGATAGCCATTACCATTATTTGGTTCATTTGTACCAATTAATTCTCGACTCTGATTATTCAGAATCTCGTTCCATATTTCTTCTGAGTTCTGAACCATAATTTGTTTCTTTTATTTCTAATCCTTTTAATGAAATTCTTGTTCGCAAATAGTATTCGATAAAAATATCAGCTAATTCCTCATAAACAAAACCGAAACCATCACTTCTCAAATTACTAACGACTTCTTTTATAAAGATATCCTCACAATCCGTTTTATAGTATTTTTCTGGAATTTGAAATCCTCTGGTGTCTGTTTCTTTCACTAAGTTTACAAAATCACTATTCTTTAGATAGTCCTCTAATCTATTTTTTCTTTCCTCTTCTCTCACATATGATGGTGTCGACATACCTAATATTGGTTGATTAAAGTGTCGGTATATTGGCATTATCATTGTCCAGAATTTCAACTCCTCATTATCAGTTTTAAATGCCTTATTCCAATATTCAATAAAGCAATCTTCTAATGCTTTATTATTTGTTATTTTGAATATAATAATTGTAATAGCAGAAATTTCAAACAAGTCGACAACTAACGGAAATAATTTTGATGATGTATATTCAAATCTTTTATTATCTATTTTAAGCCTTAAACTATCAATGTATAACACATTATAGGTATAAAACTGTGGTAAGTATTTTATTAATTCAAATGCATTGTCAGTAAATGTCTTTTCTAAAATATCTTGACATATTAATTGATAAAAATTGCCGAATAAATCAGGTAATCCCTTGATGTCAAAGCTATAACTGGAATAGCCAACCTCCCATATTTTGTTTATTGCACTTTTTTGTAGTTTCTGATTTTCAATTACAATACCTTCTCTTTCAGTGAATGTATATTTTTCTTCCTTTTTATGATTTAAGGCATTAATATCTTTTTCAATCTTATTCTTTAGAATACCCGAAAAGAATTCTATTTTCTTGAATGAATCTAAGGATTCGCTTAAGAATTCAAGAGCTTCCAATGGATAATCTTTTGATTCTAAATAAGTAGAAAAGTTAAGAATTCTTTTATGAATATTTTTGGACAAACCTTCAAAGTAATTTTTAAATAACAGCTGAAATTGATAAGAAAGTTCAAAATCCGTATAAAACAGAGGAGTAATAACTTTCTTTTCATTTAATATTTCATTTTGTAATTTAGATTGATAATTATCTAACCAAACACGGATTGCATATGGGAATTGCATTATTGTATCCGTATCTTTATGGAAGTGTATAGCTTTAGAGAGCTTCCTTAATTGAGATTCACTAATAATTCTTTCTAAATTGTAATTGAATCCAACCATATATTGAATAATAAGATTGGCGTAAAGCGAAATCAATTGCAGATTAGTCTCAACTGATTTACTATCTTCTTTTGACTTTAAATTCCCCTTAACAAATGACTCTAGTTGGTTAAAAAATGCGTCAAACAATTCTTCTTCACACTGGAAAGAAATTATTTTCAAATATTTTACTTGGTTATATGATATTTTGACTTTATCATCAGATGGTAAATTTTTAAAGATAAAAAATTGAGTATCGATTATTTGCCTTTCAATATATAGGAAATCATCGACTGTCTCTGGATAAAGTGAAGCACCAATTCTACCATACACTTCATATTCACTACTTGAGGCTTCATCCCAGCGTTTATATTTTTGGGTCTTTGGATGCCATTCTTTATTTGAAGGAAAAGTATGTTTAAATGAATTGAAACGAATCGAAAATTTAAGCAATTCATCTGAAATACTATCTAAAGCGGTATTGCTTAACTGCGGCTTTGTACTTTCCTCTACAATAATTCGAATTTTGTTTATATTTCTTATTACCCTAGTTAAGGTTCGTTTTCCATTATTCTTGGAATAAAAATATTTCTTGTTATTATATACTCTATTTAATATTTGATTACTTGAATTAATCAAATCAAAAACAAGGTTCCCTGCATTAAAGTAGATAAGAGAATATCTACCGAAAAATATAAATGCCAATAATGTAATTATAACAATTATTGAAAATAGAAATGCACTTATAAAAGTTGGTTTATAGCCGACAACTAATAAGAATTGAAAAATTATAGAAGAGGAAACAAGTATTGCTAATAGTTTAAAATATCTATTGATTATTTTTTGCTCCAGTAATTCGCTAATTATTGTGCTGTTTATATTTGAGTATTTCGATGTAATTATATTTAAGAACGTTGTGAAAAATAAACCAAGAATCACACCAAGAACTCCAGCTACAATAACTATTACATCCTTAAAGTAATCAAGATATTTAACACCAATAATATCATTAATCCTTAATAAATAATCCGCAATACTATTAAAGGTGTTATTAGTTGAAAAACACAATGTATTAACAATTTCCCTAGCCCCGATATCTAACCCAACCAAAGTCCCAATGAAAATAACGGAGATAAGAAGCCCTTGCTTACTTGAATTGAATAACCGTTTAAGAAATCCAATATTTTCTTTAAACTCAGTCTTTTTATCGTAATATGTTACTTTTAGTCTCTTCAATTTAGTTCTTATTTGTGCATCGGCTAAAATTTGGCTCTTTTGCAAGCTGAAGTGTCAGCATGTGGATATGGACTTGCAAATATGCCAAATATGCGTTGGCATTAGCTATACGGTGTCCCTGCATGAAACACAACGGATTAATATTCGTACTACGTATATATCTCATTTATTCTTTCACGTAGATACACATATACCTCCAAATAGGTAGGTAATACGTATGGTACTAAAAGTTATTAAGCGGAATGATTCAATCTTCCTGTAACCCACCATTACTTACTTCCGTGACTCTCATACTCTTCAACTATCAACCTGGCTTTATCGTAATACTCGCTTAACACGATTACTTTTACCGAACCTGCACCACCAGGTGTGCTCTGCCACGGTGCCATGGTACCGATGTACTCATCTTTTAAGAAGGCTTCGATATTTTCGTTCTCCAACAGGTTTTTAACCATTTCGGCTTCGTATAAATCACCCGAGAATATTTCGACAGGAGTTGATTGTTTGTTTGTTTTCATCTCATTAAAATAAATTGTTCATATATGGCATTCGATGGAACTCGCCAATAATGCTTCCCTCTATGTGAGAGGGTACTCTCATGGCTCGTTTCATATTTCTTTTATATATCAACGTTTACTCAGAGCGCGACATTTACAGCGTGCCTATAGTCGCACCCTGAGGACAAGGAACAAACTCCAAACTCAAATGGAGCAACGCGACATCCCGCCGCCTAAAATTTAATTAGGCGGGAAGCTATCAGCCACCTGTCATCTGGTAATCAACTATAAATAGCCAGAATATCTTTTACATCTTCGGCGGCTACGCGGCCATAAACTTTTTCGCCCACGGTGACTACCGGAGCCAGACCACAGGCACCCACACAGCGTAGGCTACTCAGCGAGAATTTACCATCGGGGGTTGTCTCACCCACTTTAACGTCCAACAAGCGCTTGAACTCGTCCAATACCTTTTCGGCGCCGCGGACATAACAGGCCGTGCCCATGCACACCGAAACGGGGTGCCGACCCTTGGGTATCATGGTAAAAAACGAATAAAAAGTAACCACACCATACACATGGGCTATGTTTACCTTCAACTCATCAGCCACTACCTCTTGCACTTCGGCGGGCAAATAACCAAAAATGCCCTGAGCCTGGTGCAATACATTGATCAGTTCGCTTTTATCGTAATCATATTTTTTGCAAACATCCTTTAGTTCCTGGACTTTGCTGTCCTTTAATTTTAACTCTGCCATATCGAATTGCTATTTGATATATTTTTTATTTTAAAAAAGTATAAGTATCAAAGCCTGTCCCTACAAAGCGGGAATAAAAGCATCAAGATTCTAAACATTCGTAATGATATTCTGTCGCAAACTACAAGAATCTCAATGGTAAGATACTAACCAGTCATGTTCTATTTCAAATAGTATATGACCCGTCAAGGCATCTTGACACTTTGTACATGATACTTGATACTTTGTACTTGTTACTCTGTACTTGATACTTTGTACTTATTCTTAGTCATTTTTTATCTCCACTTTCTTTTTCTTGTCGAAATAGTGGGTATGCAGCAATTTATGCGACAACTCGCTGCACGGCTCGCCAAGGAACTCCTTGTAAAGCTTAATAATAAACGGGTTTTCGTGTGACTTACGTATGGCTTTGCCTACATCCTCGCGATAAATGGCAGCAGCCCTTTTCTTAAGAATTCCGATATCGCCATGATGATATGGCTGTCCGCCACCGCCGATACAACCTCCGGGGCAGGCCATAATTTCGATGGCATGGTATTGTGATTTGCCGGCCTGCACATCTTCCAATAGCTTACGGGCGTTACCCAGACCGTGGGCAATACCGATTTTTATGGGTAGGCCGTCAAAATCGACTTCGGCCGATCGGATACCCTCGAACCCTCGTAATGCCTCAAAATCCAATTTCTCCAATTTCTTTTTGGTATGCACTTCATAGGCTGTGCGCACGGCGGCTTCAATAACGCCTCCGGTATTGGCAAAGATAACACCGGCACCGGTAGATTCGCCCATGGGGTTGTCAAACTCCTCATCGCTCAACTCCATAAAATTGATATTGGCTCCTTTGATCATCTGGGCCAGTTCGCGGGTGGAGATGGACAAATCGACATCGGGATTACCGTCCACGGCAAACTCCGGGCGCGAGGCCTCATATTTTTTGGCCAGACAGGGCATGATGGAAACCACCACCATATCCTGACGTTTGATACCCATTTTATCTGCCAGATAAGTTTTGGCGATGGCGCCGAACATCTGCTGCGGCGATTTGGCCGTTGAGGGCACATCCAGCATATCGGGGAAATTACTCTCAAAAAAGTTGACCCATCCCGGACAACAAGAGGTGAGGATAGGGAGCTTCACGTCCTTATCCCTGGCCAGATGCTTTTGCAAACGGGTCAGCAATTCGGTTCCCTCCTCCATAATAGTTAAGTCGGCGGCAAAATCTGTGTCGA
>JAGXIP010000199.1 GCA_024635585.1 Saccharicrinis sp.
AACTTAAATGAATCAGATTGCTCAGCTGAAAATCGATACCTGAGCCTACGGAAAGTCCGTTGCTTTTATATCCGGCATAGGCCTGTATTTTTTCATTTTTAAACTTTTTACCGCCAAAAGAGAAATCTTGACTTGATTTTTGCGTTCCCAATGAAAACCCGACTTTTTGCCATTCCCATCCCATATTAACGTTCGCAATTATTTGACGTCCCATGGTTTTTAAGGGGATTAATCGTTTGTACGAGTAGAAATGGTTCTTGATAAATGATTCGCGACTGAACCGCTTTGCCTTTTGGCCTTGAATAACATTATGGGGAGATATTTTATATCCGATTTGTGCGGCATAACTTAGTACATAATCAGAACTGTTTTTATCATTTTTAAAATTTAGATGTTGATAATCTAATTGATAGTTTGCAGCCGCATTGTTTACACCATTAATACTTATCCCATAAGAAAACTCAAGGTTTCGCATAATTTTCATCATATTTATCCGCCAATCTGAATCCTCTTTTGTATTAGATGATAGTATTGACTTTACCTTCAAACTATCCAGGTCGTGCTGATTACCCTCTAACGGTAGTGTGTTAAATTCTTTCCAATCGCTCTGGTGATAAAATACGGCTTCCACTGACGGGATATAGGTGATAGGAATTTGTTCTTGGAAAGGAATTTTATGAACCAAAGAGTCTTGAACTTTAGTAACAATATATTGTAATGGACTTAAATAAATGAGGCTGTCATGTAAGAGAAATTTTTCATTGTGGACAATAGACTTTAAGTAGGTATATTTCTCACCCAATTCATAGTTTACAATCACCCATTTTTCAATTGATTTTATATTACCTCTGCCGGGAAAAGATAATGATCTTGACCGTTGTGCTAGTTCATCCGTTGTTTTGTTGATTTCTATTTTCAGATAGGATAAAGTTTTTGTATCAATGTACAGATAACCCGAACTCCTATTGGTTTTACTTTTATTTGGCTCAAACTTTACTTCGTAAACCTTTTGGTTGTTATACGAAACAATCCCTACTAAGGAATAGTCATATTTTTCACTTCCGGATAAAAACAAGCTTCTATTTTTTACATAGTCAACAGTTTGACAGAAATGTACGCCCCCATAAAAATGAACCGGAAAATTCTTTATATCATTTTCCGCAATATACTTTCTGGTCTTCCTTACCTTCACCGTACCTTCTTCGTTATTTTCGTAGGACGATTTATAAGCCTCGGTCAATACTTCCATAAACCGTAGGTATTCTCCATGCTCATTTTGGAGTGAAGACCTATAAAAACCTTCGTATTTTGTAGGTACGGATGGATAGTTTTCCGGTATTTTATTAAAAGCCTTGCGCAAGAAGGAACGCAAAGTACTGTCGGGCATGATGGTTATTTCGTCGATATCGTAGGTGTGGGGTGCTAAGCGTATCGATAAATTCGATTCACCCTCTTTAATCCTATATTCTTTGCTTTGGTATCCGATACTGCTAAACACCAATGTTCGGTATTTAGGGTTAGAGGGAAGGTTAATGGAAAACTCACCCGAACCATTGGTGGTGGTTCCGCCATAAGTTCCTTTGATGCCGATGTTGACGAAGGGGAGAGAAGTGTCTGAAACAGAATCATATATTTTACCACTCAGTGTTTGCGAAAAAAGGTTGCAAGTTAAAGGGAAGAAGGATAAAAAGAGTACGATAATTCTTATCTGGTTAGATGTGCCTAGCATATTGGATAATAATGGTTGGAGTAATGTTTCTGTTATATGATTTAGATTTTATATATCAAAGGTTTCTTTTAAAGTATGAATAGTTTGTTTAAATGAGTCATTTACTATTTCATCAATTTTCCAAAAATCCTTTTTAACAAAGCTTTCCGATATTTTCCCATTGTTTAAAAAGTGAATGCTTTCGCAAATCGTTGTAAGTTGGGTGGTTATGTGAGACGAGACAATAATTGTTTTATAATTTTGTTTTAGCAGTAACATTAACTCGGCACAAATAGCTTGGCTTTCAATATCTAAACCATTGAATGGTTCATCCAGCAATAAAGTATCACCGGTTGTTAAATACATGGACATTAATCCCAATTTTTTCTGCATTCCGGTGGAGTATAGACGAGCATATTTTTTTAGAGGTAATTTGAAAAACCTATTTATTTTGTCAATCGCATTATAGTTAACTTCCTGATTTTTTGTGGAGCAAATAAATTCAATAAATTCTATACCCCTTATCCGGGGGTAAAAATATAATTCGGCGGGTAAGTATGTGATAGAATCGGGTCGGTTTATATTTCCAGAGTATCTTTCAGTGCCATAAATACATTTAAATAAGGTAGTTTTTCCTGCACCATTATTACCTATCAAACCATTTATCCCTTCGTAAAAGTTGTAATTAAATTTATTGAAAACATATTGGCCAGGGTATTTTTTTGTTAAATTTATAATTTCTACCATGCATATCTCTTGTTAAGTGTATTTATGCTCGCCATTACACAAATAAATAAAATTAAAAGTTGAAAAAAGATAATGGAATTTACACTAACAATAAAAATAATGCAAACCATATTTATTAACTGACTGACCGATAGAAAGAGTTTATTCTCGTGAAATATGATGGCAAAAAGTATATTGGAAGTAAGAGCGAGATATCCCGCAATGGATATAATAGCAAAATCTACCATAGTTTTATAGAACACTATAAAAGGTATAATACCTAACAACATGACCCATAAATAATTCACCGTAACACTTTTCAGCTTATTCTGAACTACGGAAATTGGCGAGATAAAATTTTTTATATACCATCTATTTTCATTATCCGAAGGCAAAAAAGATATTAGTACCAATAGTCCTTGATAAAAGTATCCATGCATCAAATGTTCTGAATCCATCAAAACGCTTGAATAGAGCAAAACAAAACCAAAGAAATATAAAAAGAAGTATGTTCTTACACTTGATTTAACAACTTGGTTAAGAGAACTTATATAATGAAGTGGAATATTTGTCCCTGCTAATACTTTGAATCTTGTCCCTGTCAATATTATTAAAATTAATAAAAATACATAGCCCGATAAAAATAGCCAGTTTTTACTATCCGTTAGCCTATACAAAAGTGGGATGCTGATTATTAAATAATCTATACCGTAAACAGCAAGTGACGTTTTAATATGAAATTTAATAAAATCATGATCTTTCCTGAAATTGTGAATAAGGATAATAATACCCAGACTTAGCGAAATGCAAATCATTTTATTAGGATGAAACACAATTACTGAAGCCCCTATAAATGCTAATAAAACAAAAATGATGGCATAAAATAATCCCATGCTTCCCAAAAACCGTATGCCTGAAAAAAATAAGTTTCTGTAATGATATTTTAACACTCCTTTTTCCTTTAATTAACAAAACTTTGTAAACGATTAGCAATCGAATAAGCTTCTTCCACTAATGATGAGGGATAGCCATTTAATTGCAAAATTCTTATCGCATTTGTCTTATGCAGCTTACCATGCTTTAATAGATAATCGAATACCATGTCGCTCTTTTCAATTGTTTCACTAAAATAATAGAAATCGTATTGACTTGTTAGCATATCCGCAATTTCAATATCATGGGTTGAAGCAAAAACCAAACATTTGGATGTATCCAGATGAGAAAGAACAGATTTGCCGGCTGCAATACGTTCAATAGTATTCGTTCCTTTAAATAGTTCATCTAATAAGAAAAGGCACGGAGACAAACTACTTTCAATTAATAATTGTTTAACAGTAGTAACTTCTTCAAGATAGTAACTTTTATCTTCCATTAAATTGTCACTCATTCGTATAGCTGTATATAATTTTGTGGGTGATACTTTAAAAGAGTTAGCAAAACAAGTATTAATTGTGAAGGCTGTTAGTATATTTAAGCCAATAGATCGAATAAATGAAGTTTTCCCGGACATGTTTGATCCGGTTATTAGAACTGATTTCTCTGTCACATGAATAGTATTAGGCACACAATCAGGGATTAAAGGATGTGAAAGCTCAGTTGCAGATAATACTTTTTGTTTATCAGTTAGGATATTGGGTAAGCAATAAGAAGCTAGGCCATGTCTGAGAGATGCAATGGAATATAACATGTCAACTTCAGCGAAGTAGGTAAAAACAGTTCGGATTTCTTTCTTATTATTATTTATTCTCTTCAACACTCCAAATAATAATAGTGGTTCCAACAAAAATAGTATTTTAATTCCTTCAAGTAAACTCCAAAAGAATACTACAGCGTCACTTTCCAATTTTGCTTCAAGCTTAAAAAATAGCATCCGTAGCCGTATCTGATTAATGATTTCTACAGAAGAACTAACATTGTTACTTTTTTTTGTGTTAATGTTTAATTTTAATAAGGCTTTTGCCGTCTCACCAAGTCGTAATAATTGAGGTATAGCATTTACGTACTCGTAAAGATTGCGCTTATTCCAATAGTGAAAGCCTATATTCAAGATAAAAACGCAAAGCAATAAAAAGAAAAATTGAGGGAAATAGGGTATTAAGAAGATAGAAATTAAACTTGTAAACGATAGTATGGGTAGTAGAAAAAACCATTTAGGCTTACTAATATGTTCGTCCTGAAATAAAGAACTAACATAATAGGCATCATCATTTGAGAGTTTACTTAAAAGTTTTTGGATATTGATTCGTAATGATTCATTGTTAGATAATTGATCAATAACGGATTCGTTATGTTGAAGGTGATTGTGTGATTTTGGAATAGTCCTTAATGTATCATATAAATATTGCTGACCTGGTTTTGACAACGTTCTATCTGCAAACATAAAGAATTCCTCAAAGTCAAGATCTTTACAAGTGCGATCAGAAATAACCTGATAGCTGCCTGAATGATCCTTTTTATAGAAGTATTTTGAAATTGAATCAAAATCGAAAGAGGTGTTTTTCACTTTCCCAAAACTTCCAGCAAGTGTATCTTTTGTAGATTTCTTTCTAAACATTGTTTCAAATTGTTACATGAATAAGCCGTGTGCAAAATAGTTATAAAAACAAAAGGAGTACATAAGAATAAAAAAGCTACTCAATTTACAACGAAATCAGAATAACTATTTATATATAGTACCCGTTCTATGCATAACGTAATCTACTACCTCCAGCCAGTTTCCACACCGATGACAAAAATTATGGCTACAACTGCCATTGGCATAAAACCTTCATTCTCTTCTTTCTTTTCTCTAACGTACATTTCCTGTAAGCCTAATTCATTCAAATTTTTTCATAATCAAAAGATTATAAATATTAATAATTTATTTAATCCAGAAAATATAATCGATTTTCTCTATCGGAGATAGCGACTAAGATTCCCTACATTTTTGAAAAACAAAAATGTGCTTATCTATGTCGGGATAACCGCTTTTACATTCATCTTAATTTTTTAAGATGAAGAAAAGCTGGTCATTTGCGCAGTTTCTTAAACTGCGCCCCGTTGTTTATCTGCTTGCAAATTAGAACCGGCGGGGTTGCTTTTTCCCGTTTAAGTAAATTATCCGTTTTGCAGAAAATGCAAATCGGTAATTTTCTAAATCGGGATTATTCTAAGCAGTAAAGTAAGGTCGTCACTTCTGATGACTACTTCAGAAACTAGAATATATTATGGTCAAATTATTAAAGCATGGTAAATATAGACTACACTCCGTCCAGAAAAATGGGCGGAAGCATATTAAGCTATATGTGTTTTTAATTGCTGCCTTCTTTGAGTTCTCATGTAAAAACCCATGAGGATAATTATCAGAGATACAAATGAGAGTACCGATCCTTCAAAGCCAAAGGCTCCACCGTTTAAAAGGTTGGGTTCGGCATTGGTAAGCTTTAAAATTGAATATGCTTTTTGGCCACTCACGTTAAAACCTAAATGCACCTGAGTAAAATTCCACCAAAAGTGTATGCCAATAGGTAGCCATAAACTTCGGGTTTGCATGTAGGTATATCCTAATACTAATCCGCAAACAAATATATTAACAATGCCAATGGTGGTTAAATTGGGGTTGAATAAGTGCATAGCCGCAAAACCCATGGTAGCTATGAGCAGTGCAATGTATTTATTCATCGACTGCATTAAATAGTACTGTACATATCCTCTTAACAATATTTCCTCGACCATTGCCACAAGAAGAAAAAATAGGACTGATTTGAAAAATTCGGTAAAGCTGAAGTGTGCGGAGGAAACGCTTACTTCACCACTTATAAACAAAAGGGCAAACATGCTTCCCATACCCACAATAACCAGCACGGCTGCCATTATAAATGAGTAATTAAAGCCCTTTCTATGAAATCCTAAATCTAAAAACGAATCCTTAAAAACCCATTTTACCATTACGAAGATTAGTAAAAATGTACCCAAAAAATCGAATGTTTTAATGATCAACTCCTGATTGGTGTTTAGATTGGTTAATTCCAATAAGGAAGCATCCGCCAATAACGCTCCAATTACTTGAAAACCCCCTACTACAATAAAGTAAGGGATAATAATGATAAGCACTTTGTGCCAGCCTTTTAATTTCATGGGGTTTGTTTTATTTTTAGTTTAAAGATTACATTAAATTGCTATTTGGAATCACTTTTGGAGTGGCTAAAAATTAAAAAGAACATAGTAAGCAACGAAATTACAATAGCGGTAGCTAAAGAAATTACCACAGCTAAATTGCTTACTAGTTCATCAAATGGCTTATCAACAATTATAACAAATGAGATAATTGATAGTATAATAAATCCTAAATATCCGGCAAAAATGCCCTTTAATATTTTGTATGATTTGGATGTCATAATTTGCTCTTTTTATTCAGATATGTTAACAACGTCATGATTTAAAAAATATCGAACGATTAACTAAATAAATCATTGGCAAACCTAAATAATTAAATAACAAATACAAATTTTTAAGCGTGACAAAAGCATGACAAAATACTATATATTGATTTTAAGATACATATAGGAATTAAAAATGGGTTTCAAATTACGAAAGAACATATTTTAAACTCATAACAAATGACACTGTGCTAAAATACATTACAAATTACATGTAATATGTATGATATATCGGGTTAGAATAGATTAAAAACGAGGGCGTTTTACTTAACTAAATTTGAGGATATTTACACCTAACAGGTTTCGAAAACCTGTTAGGTGTTTAGGTTTGGCATTTTAAAATACCCACTCGCTTTCGCGAAGAACATACCGGGCGGTGTTGCGGCTGAGTTGGGAGTCGATGATTTCTTTTTGTTTGGTGATGAGTGCAATGGCCTTCTTGGTATAATTCCGGATGGTGACCAGCTCCAAGTGATCGTTATAGCGTACCGTAAAATCTTTTTGCAACGATTGCAACAAGCTATCAATACTGCGCACTGCATCTATGCAAACCGAGAAATTAAGTGCCGAGTTTTGCATTAGGTTAATCTTAATTTTATGCTTGCTAAAAATGGCAAATATTTGGCTTAAATTATCTTCTACAATAAACGAGAAATCCTTGGGCGAGATGGTAACAAAAAGTTGCTGCTTTTTGATGATATAAACCGGAACGTTAACAGCTTTGGGTTCTGCCGATTGAATAGCTGTACCTTCCAAACCAGCATCTACAAACGATTTTACAAATAACGGTATATTCTTGTTTTGCAGTGGTTTTAGGGTTTTGGGGTGAATTACCTGCGCACCGTAGTAGGCCAACTCAACGGCCTCCGGGTACGATATTTCACTTAGCTGTTGTGCCATAGGAAACCAGCGCGGATCTGCATTGAGCACGCCCGGCACATCCTTCCAGATAGTTAGGCTGTGAGCATTTAAGATATGGGCAAAAACAGCACCTGTGTAATCGGAACCCTCGCGCCCCAGCGTGGTGGTACGGTTATCAAGAGTAGAGCCGATGAAACCTTGGGTAATGTAGAGCGATTGCTTTTTAAAATCCACAGACTTGCTTATCAATTGGGCGCTCAATCCCCAATTAATCCCCGCATCACGGTAGTTTTTGTCGGTCTTTATTAATTGCCGGGCATCCAACCATTGGTTTTTCATACCCACACTGTTGGCATAGGCACTCACTATTTGTGTTGCTATCAATTCACCAAAGGGCACAATCTGATCGTAATCAAGATCGTAATTATTAGTAGGACGAAGCTGCAAGCATTGCCACAATTTATCGAGGAGCAGATTATATTGCACCAAAAAAGGATGCCCAGTTTCAAACAATTCCGACACTATGGGGTTATGATAATCGACAATAGCTTGATAAGCCAATTTTATTTGTGGTTGATTTTGAGCAACAAATGCCTCCACAATTTTTTCCATGGCATTGGTTGTTTTTCCCATAGCCGATATGACCACAAACAAGTGATTATCATTGCGTTTTATAATATTACATACATTTTTTATACCGGGCACATCCTTAACCGATGCGCCACCAAACTTATATATTTTAATCATAAATATTATTTTAAACTTTAACTTCAAAGATAACAAACTATGTTCTTACATTTTCTACCTACATTAAGCAGCACACGTGATTTTTATCAGTAATCGTAAATTTTATCCGTCGTAAATTATCCAAAAATAAATCTAATTCTCATTATCTTGCTTAAAAATCTATTTTATGAATGTATTTGAAGTAACCACATTAAACGAGTTTATACTAAACAGTCAAGCTGAATTTCCAGATGCCGAGGGCGACCTTACCCACTTGCTTCACCATGTGGGCACTGCGGCAAAAATTGTAAATCGCGAAGTAAACAAAGCAGGCTTGGTAGACATTTTAGGCGAAATGGGCACTTCGAACGTGCAGGGTGAGGAGCAAAAAAAACTGGATATATTTGCCAACGACCACTTTATTAATTCACTTCACTCTTGTGGCGAAGTGTGTGCCATTGCTTCGGAGGAAAACGAAAGCTTCATACTGTTCGACGACGATGTGGCTCGCAAGGGTAAATATGTATTTTTAATGGATCCATTGGATGGCTCCTCTAATATTGATGTCAATGTTTCCATCGGCACCATCTTTTCCATTTATAAACGAAAAACGCCCGTTGGCGAAAAAGCTACGATGGAGGATTTCCTTCAGCCGGGAACCGATCAGGTGGCAGCCGGGTATATTTTATATGGCTCATCAACCATGTTAGTCTATACCACAGGTCAGGGTATCAACGGTTTTACGCTTGATCCTTCCATAGGTGAGTTTTGTCTTTCGCATAAATCCATTCAAAGTCCTGAGGATGGTACTATCTACTCCATTAACGAGGGCAACTATTTAAAATTTCCGGCAGGCGTAAAGCAATATATCAAGTATTGTCAGGAAAAGGACGACAGCAGCCATCGTCCGTATGCTTCACGATATATCGGCTCGCTGGTATCGGACATCCATCGTAATTTATTAAAGGGCGGCATTTTTATGTATCCCATTACCGAAAGTGCCCCTGAGGGAAAATTACGCTTACTCTATGAGTGCAATCCCATCGCGTTTATTATTGAACAAGCCGGCGGAAAGGCTACTGATGGAAAAAATCGGATTATGGAAACCAAACCCGTATCCCTACACCAGCGCACACCTTTCTGCTGTGGCTCGTCCAATATGGTAAATAAGCTGGAGGAATTCATACAAGTGTTTGGATAAAAAGCTGCTGTTTTTTTTGAGGATATTAGTGGAAAAATCAACAAATTTTGATTCTACCACTTGAACAGCGGGTTCTGCCAAATTGGTATACACCTAAAATTTCAAATTTAAAGACACATCTTTATTTTGCAAGTGCTTTTAGGTATTTGAATTGTTGATTTATGCTCTGAAGTGATCCACTTTTATTACATCTGGATAGGAATATCGTTAAGGATTTTCGGCGACGGGTTAAAGCGTCAATCCACATTCAGCATACTTGGCCAAATCTATATCAGGTAAATCACCAAACTTATAGATTTGAACCATACTTGTCAATTTTACACCTTTTATTCAATATGTAATAAGAATGTCATTAAATATTCGAACTTTTAAAAGTATGCACCCTACGTGAGTCAATTCATTATTAGGTTAAAAGGATTCATATGCTTACTTTTGCGAAAAATAAGATTGTATTTTTTATCAGCATATGCTACCCACAGAAGAGAAGTATAAACGCCAAGGGTTAAAGACGAGAGAGTCTAAACGCACCTACACACGTTGGTTGTTTGAGAGTAATAAACATTACATCCGAAATTTACTTTTATTGTACATGTGCTTCTATCCTGTATTGGCATTTGTAAACAACTTCGGATTAACAGAACCATTTGCCTCGTTTACTAATCCATACTTTTGGGTCAGCTTACCATTAATGATAGGCGCTTATGTATGTACTTACATTGATAAGTATATACCATTTATCCGCATCATATTTGCCACTGCATTATTCACTATCAGCCTTAATATATCGCTCATATATTCATCCATCTCACCATCCAACAGTGCCATAGACGCTTACTATACAG
>JAGXIP010000200.1 GCA_024635585.1 Saccharicrinis sp.
ATCGCGCACATCACTTGTTCCCAGCTTATGATAAGATTTGGAAGGAAACAGTTAATAAACCGAAGACTGATTTTATCGAGGATTATTTGAGGTAAATTATTATGCAGTTCGATATAAGTTCAACAAGTTACAGTTCCATTGGTTGGATTAAAAATATTGAATTAGTGGATAGGGCGGACAAGTTGAGCCACCTACAGCGGATAAAAGTGAGCATAGCAATAATTATTGCAAATCCTTTTAATAGCTTAGGCTGAAAAGAGTTTTTAAGTGGCTCAAAAAATTCCGTTTTCAGTGGTTCACTTTAACCGTTTTTTGCACAATGAAGTTTGATACGAAAAACTATTTATTGCCCATTCCAACTGCAGAACGTGAAATAATGCCGCAATTGGAACAAAATCCGGGTTATTAATACTAAATTATTATATAAAAACCGGCAATATTTTTGTCGGTTTTTTGCTAAAATATAACAGACGAAAAGAAAATAATTAAATGGAAGTGATTATAAAAAAGTTATTATTAGTAATAGTCATGAACTGCTCTTTACTCAATGCAGCATTAGTTACCGAAAGCATTAAATTTTATGTTTCGTTAAGTGGGAATGATTCAAATAAAGGAACTCTGGAGAAACCTTTTGCAACTCTGGAAGCAGCTCAAATGGCAGTCAGAAAAGCAAAGCAACTAGAAAGTAATCGTGCGATTGAGGTAATTATAGAAGAAGGAACCTATCAACTTCAACAAACACTTGAATTTAAACCGGAAGACTCCGGCTCGAAAGATGCTCCAATTACATGGCGTGCTGCTGATAATGAAAGGGTTATACTCACCGGTGGCAGAATGATTCCAGGTGTGTGGAAAAAAGATTCCGATGGCAAAACTTGGTATGTTGATCTACCTCAGGCCAAAGGTTGGGTCAGAGATACATCTAAGCCGGAATTATATCAAAAACATCCTATTGAACCATGGCACTTTCGACAATTATATGTGAATGGAAAATGTGCGATTAGGGCACGTTTTCCCAACAAAACGGCTAAGGATCCCTTTTTATACGCAGTGGATGGATCAAAAGAGTATGTTAAGCTGTCGCCTGGTCAGGTGAAAGCAAGTTGGGGAGATGAGGCAGATGCTCAAATAAATATTGTTCCGCAATGGCGTTTTTTTAATCAGTGGAACGATGTAGTTAAGGTAGATGTAAAACAGTCGACAATAACCGTTGGTCCAAGAGAACGACATGCCTTGATGAATGAAGGAAGCTGGTTTTGGATTGAAGGTGTGAAATCTGAATTGGATCAGCCAGATGAATGGTATCTCGACAACGGAAAGGGACGTCTTTATTACATGCCAGAGTTAGGGCAAAATCCTAACAATCAAAAAATCATAGCTCCTTATCTCAACCGGATTATCTATCTAAAAGGAGATGTAGAAAATGGAACCCATGTAGAATATGTCAACTTCCAGGGATTGGAATTTCGAAATACTACTTTTACACTTGGACAGATTGAAGCTAGGGTGCATACTGATGGTGCAGTAATGTTTGAAAATGCACAAAACAGTAACATCGAAAACTGTATTTTTGAAAATATTGGAGGCTATGCTATGTGGTTCCACTTGGATTGCAAGAATAATGTATTTACTCGCAATACAGTGTTAAACTCCGGTGGCGGTGGTGTTTTATTAACCGGTTCAAGGCTTTCTTATATGGATGATTCTAAAATCTATACGCCGGGTGAAGCTGCAGCTAAGGTAGCACCATATCTGATAACGATTACCCATAATATTGTGAAACACTGTGGTCAAATACGTTACTATGGAGGAGGTGTTCATATGGATTCACGACCAGTATCTATGGCGATGATGCAGGGAAATTATATTGCACATAATTATTTTCAGGATCTTTCACGAAATGGTGTATTTGCCTTCCGAAACCAAGGAGGAAATGTAGTAGAATTTAATGAAATACATGATTGCATGCAGACAACAATTGATGGAGCTGCTATTCATTTTGCATCCATGAACCGTTTTAATGCACCCAATTATATCCTTAACAACTATCTCTATGATATTTGGGGTTATGAACAAAAACCGAATGGGAAACCACATCGAACATTGGCAAACGGAGTTTTTCTTGATTGGGCTACTAGTAATACGACTGTAAAGAATAATGTTATTTACAATGCCGGAGGAAAAGAAATAAAGCCGATTTTTGGCAACTGGAATCTGGACATAGAAAACAACTTAGCCTCTCAAACTCGCTTAGAACCTATGCTGGCTCAGGAAATAGGACCAAAAGGTACTGCTTCGCACTGTATTTATCCTGAACAGTTAAAAAATATTGGTGGAGTAATCAAGTCTGCTGAGAAAGAGTTTGTCCAATATTCGGGAAGTTGGGAACAGACAACAGTATCCGGCATGTCAGGATTGTTTGAATACAATTATTTTCAGGCTGCTCCTGAACAATCTGCCAGTTGCACCTTTCAATTACCTGTCACGGAATCAGGAGTATATAAAATCTGTTTGATGTATTTCCCTAAAGACAAAAATGCATCGAATGCAAAGATAACAGTTAAATATGCAAATGGAGAGAAAACTGTAGACTGGAATTTCAGAAAGGGAGATAGATGGGGATTTGCTTTATTAGTAGGAGAATATCAATTTGATAAAGATAAAGCGGCTTCCCTGACAATCTCAAATACCGGTGCGGATGGATTTATTGTAGCAGATGGTGTCGGTTTTATAAAAGTTCAGAGATAAAATTTTTAAGTCAGCGATTAAAAAAAAAGAATATGAAAAGTAAATGTTTGTTTTTGAGAGTTTTGAGGATAATGAGAATGGACCTTGCAATTCTACTGATAGTTGTTCTTACTGGATGTAAGGAAAAAACAATCAGTTCCCAAAAGGCCAAATATTGTCTTTATCCTGGCCGACAAGGTGAGGCGTCCCGATGGCCCGGCTACCTTCCGGATGCAAGCTATCACACCAAAGGCGATCAGGGAGTTAGTAATTTTCCGCAACAATGAGATTGTTTATAGAGCCCAACCTGGTGCGTCCGAGATGGATATAAGTTGGACCGATAAGACCCTACTTGATGTGGATCAGGCATGGTATTACACCCGGATTCAGACGGTGGATGGAGAAATGGCTTGGTCGAGTCCGATATGGTTTATGGCGAACCCTCAGTGAAAGAGTAAATACCATTTGAATAGCCATGAAATGAAAGAAAATGAAATGTCCCGGTTAGGAATTGAAAAGAAGACTATATGAATGATCCCTAATAATGGAGCAACTTTGTCGACAATATGGAATATGCCAGAGTCCTTAAATGAATGGATACTGAAACTGAACGGATGGTTGGCAAAGCACTTGGAAAAACATTATAAAATAAACACTATTAGAAAATAATATAACAATGAAATCGATTTACAAAATTAAAAACAACTTTCTATTTCTTCTGCTTCTGTCACTTTTTGGAGTAGCAACAGCCCAAACAATTAAAGAACCAGATTCCCGGAATCGGCCGCCCTTATCTGTACAGAGGACTCCGACTGGTATGTTCGAGGTAGGAAAAGATTTGGCAGGCAAACAAGTGCTTACCAACAATCTTGTAAACTATCTACCCAAGGATGTCTATAATGCCACTTTGGAGCGGTCACTTATAAGCCCGGGAAATACCGCACGCTTACGACGCGTGATGCAAAAAGCAGCCAACGGCGATCCAATCGTCGTTGGGTTCATTGGTGGCTCGATTACCGAGGGTGCCGGATCAAGTCTCAGAAACAAACGCTATGCTGACCAAATTTACAATTGGTGGAAGATGCATTTCCCCAAATCAGACATCACCTATGTTAACGCTGGTATCGGCGGCACGCCGTCGAGTTATGGTGTGTTCCGGTCAAAGCCTCATCTGAACAGCAAAAAGCCCGATTTTGTGCTCATCGAATTCGCGGTTAATGATCTTGAACTCGATGCGGAAACAGTACCTTACATGGAAGGACTGATTCGAAAAGCGTTTGATCAGGACAACGATCCTGCTGTGATGCTTCTGTTCATGATGACCTCATCGGTTGAGTCTGATGATTCCGTTCCTAGGCCCTGGCTGGCCATGAACGGGAAACCCTTTGTATACAAGAAGAGGGCCTATGGGCTGAACGTTCAGAACTATCAGATTCCACTCGGCCAACACTACGACCTGCCGATGATCAGTTTTCGGGATGTCGTCTTTCCATTTATCAAAGAGGGTTATTTTAAGTGGCACGAAATCATTTTCGATAATGTGCATCCCAACGATTTTGGACATACTTTCGCGGCCAAGCTGGTGACGCATTTCCTGGATTCCGTGCATGAAGAAAATATCCATGGAGACCCAATCCGGGCGATTCCTCCTGTGCCAAGACCCTTCAAAACCGATAAATACGAAAAAACGGTTTACGTAGATTTCAAGCCCCACAGTACCACCGATCCAAGGATCAAGGTGTCCTCAATCAAAGGATTTGAACGTTCGCCAAGGGGATATTGGTTGTCAGCCGTAGAACAGAAACCGGCCAAAATGGAGATCACTTTCACCGGGAGGGATTTCTACCTCGGTGCGATTTCAAATAAGGATTATGGTTCATTAACGGTTTCTTTGAAAGACAGTAGCAACAACACATTGGATCAAAAAGTTTTGTCATACAAAAATCAGTACATATGGAAGCTCGGCGGGGTGAAACCTGTATTTACCGACTTGCAGTATGGTACCTATCGTGCTGTGATCCAAACAACTGAACAAGTAGAAATTATAGGTGCAGCTGTAGATGCTAATTCTGATGACGCCCATGCAGGTACAAAGCCATCCCATTAAAAAGATAAAATCATGAAAAACCTTTCGAAAGTCACTACCATTCGACAAAGTTTTATAAAATTTAAACCCCTGTCCCTCCATGTTTTTTTTGGCTGATTGCACTGGTATTCGTTATACAGAGTTCCTGGGCGCAAACCGTTCCCCAGTTTCAGCATGGAGACCGTGTCTGTTTTGTTGGAAATAGCATTACCCATGGAGGAATCTATCATTCGTATATCTATTTATACTACTTAACGCACTTCCCCAACCGCAATTTCCAAATATGGAACAAGGGTATAAGCGGGGATAAGGCAAGTGACGTACTTCAACGATTTAACGAAGACATAGCAGTTGCAAAGCCAAATGTATGTACGTTAATACTAGGTATGAACGACGTAGGCCGCGACCTCTATGGTCTTGGTAAGACGGATATTGAGGAACAACAAAAGTATCTAAATAGTTACTACAAAAACATGACGAAGCTGCTTGCAAAATTCGATGGGATAGATAGTGATGTTATATTTCTTACACCCACGATATACGATCAAACAGTGAAGTTAAAGACTGAGAACAAGTTCGGTGTGAATGATGCCCTTGCTCAGTGTGCAGAATTTGTGAAACTAACTGCCAAAAACAGAGAACAGGGTTATGTAGATTTTTATGATTCCATGCTGTCAATCAACGCACAGCTACAGCAGGAGGAACCTTCGGCTACGATTGTTGGTCTTGACCGGGTGCATCCCAATGTGGACTTTGGGCACTTTATCATGGCATATCAGTTCCTCAAGGCACAAGGCGTGCCGAAGTATGTATCTAAAATCGTTTTGGATGTCGAAAGCAGGATGCCGATTGAGGTTCAGAATGCATCGCTTGAGCTACTTAAAACGAGTAGTGATTCAGCTAGTTTTTCAGCCCTCGAAAACTCATTACCCTTTCCCCAAACCGAGTCCATTGCCAAAGCTCTAGGGGTCGTGCCATTTGAAGCAGAAATGAATCAGGAGGTTCTTGTGGTTCAGGGCTTGGAAGACGGCATGTATTCTTTGTCGATTGACGGAATAGAGATTGGTTCATGGAGTGCGGCGCAGTTTGCGGAAGGCATCAATCTTGCGATCATGAACGCTGCACCTCAATATCAACAAGCTTTGAAAGTGAAGAAGCTAAATGATAGGCGGTGTGAGCTGGATGTTCTACTGCGGGATGTCGCCTATGTTTATTACAGTAGCGGCCTTTCGAAATCCTGTGTAGATTTGGAAGATGTGGTAGCCGTCGAGGCGTTTCTGCAAAAAAAACTAAAGAGTTTGGAGGGTCAGCCTTGGTATGGTTATGTAAAACAGAAATACAGTAGCTTTGTTGCCGTTTCTGCAAAACAGCCAGATATTCGTAATAAGTTAGTGAAGTTACATGACAGTCTGTATCAGGCCAATCAGCCAGTACAGCATCACTTTTCTATCTCGAAGGTATACCCATGAGTACGGCCATGTTCATGACTAAATCGACTATCTCAATCAATGAATTTCTTTATGGAACTTTGCTTTCAAGAGAGGGCTTCAATTTGGATGAGCTGGCAATTACGGAGTTATACCGAAACTAACAATTTAAAAAACACTTTAATCGATAATGCCTTATGAAAACTTTATTGACTTATTTATTTTTTTTATTCACAGCCCTTTTATTTGCTCAACAAAGGCAAATCAGGAGGCATTTCATGCCCACAAGACAAGGGATAAAATATTTTGAGGGAGTTAAACCAAATTGGCCATGATAAAATAGCTTTTGTCTTATGCCGAGATAAAAATCGGCGAAAAAAATTAATTTGGATTTTTAAGTAATAATTTTAAAAGTAGTATGAGAGTCATCAACGTTTTTCTTTTAACAGCACTTTTGTTCTTATTGGTATTTTCCAAATCTCAGGCGCAAAATATAGTTCTGAAGCAATCTCAACAAACAGGTGTTTATAAAAAGGGCGAAAAAATTCGGGTTTCACTTTTTTTGAATCAAAAATTGCCCGATTCAGTATCTGTTGTCATTCGAGAGAATTTTAGTAAACAGGTCTTAAAAACGACTTTAAAATACAAGGGAGACACACTAGTCATATTCGACAAATCCTTTATACAACCCACTACCATCATTTTTGAAGTCCAGTCAGGAGCTGAAATGGCAAGTATCGGAGCGATCGTAGAACCTGGGAAATTTAAGCCTGGAACGAAAAGACCAAAAGACTTTGAGGAATTCTGGAAAGAAGAAAAGAATGCTTTGAGAAAACTTCCCATAGAGGTAAAGTCGGTTCCTGTTAAAGGAATTGAAAAAGGATACCTGTGTTTCAATACGGAGATAAATTGTACAGGGCCAAAACCTGGCAGAGGCTATTTTGCGAAACCTACAAGTGCCGCACCCCAATCTCTTCCAATTGTTCTCTATTTGCATGCAGCTGGAAAGATTACGAATTCGTGGGTTCATTCGGAACCTAAAAATGCTATAAAATATGCTAAAATTGGGGATGGAGCACTCTGCTTTGATTTAAATGCACACGGGATGTTGAATGGCCAATCGGAAGCGTTTTACGATAGTCTGCAAAATGGTGCACTAAAAAATTATAGCCACATTGGCCTAGAAGACAGAAGCGAGAACTATTTCAGAGGAATGTATTTAAGGCTCATTCGAACACTCGACTTTCTAACAAGTCAACCTGAATGGGATGGCAAACGAATATTGGTTATTGGTGAAAGTCAGGGAGGTGGACAGGCATTGGCAGCAGCAGGATTGGATTCAAGGGTTACTGCTGTGGTTGCAACAGTGCCCGCCATGTGCGATTGGGGTGGGACATTAGTTGGTCGCAAAGGAGGCTGGCCCGATTCATTTGCAACATCTAATAATCGGCAAAAGATGCTGAAAACAGTACCCTATTTTGATAATGCGCACATCTTAAAAGGATCGAAAGCAACTTTAGTGGTTGAAATTGGCCTTATTGATACGACCTGTCCCGCTTCAGCCGTGTTTGCAGCCATAAACCAGGCAAAAGGAAAGAAAATAATTTATACCGTTCCTTATCGCGCACATCACTTGTTCCCAGCTTATGATAAGATTTGGAAGGAAACAGTTAATAAACCGAAGACTGATTTTATCGAGGATTATTTGAGGTAAATTATTATGCAGTTCGATATAAGTTCAACAAGTTACAGTTCCATTG
>JAGXIP010000201.1 GCA_024635585.1 Saccharicrinis sp.
CCAAATACCGATCTGGTTATAATTAGCGGACGCGATAAAGGAACTCTAAACGAATGGTTTGGTAATCAGGGCTTTTCGCTTATTGCCGAGCACGGAGCTTGGATAAAAGATAAAGATGGCGCATGGAAAGAGCGTACCCAAACGCGTAGTAACTGGAAGGAAAGTATCCGGCCTGTTTTAGAATCGTATGTGGATAGAACTCCAGAAAGTTTAATCGAGGAGAAATCACACTCCTTGGTTTGGCATTATCGCAGGTCCGATTTGGAGCTTGGTGCATTGAGGGCATTGGAGTTAACTACTGATTTGTCGAACCTCATTATTAACCAAGATTTGGAAATTCTGGAAGGAAGTAAAGTAATAGAAATAAAAGTAGCAGGTATAAACAAAGGCAAGGCAGCGCTCGATTACTTGCAAGATACCAACTACGATTTTATTCTGGCTATGGGCGATGACTGGACAGATGAATATCTTTTTAAAGAATTGCCCGAAGGATCCATTACCATTAAAGTGGGAACAGACAGGTCGGAAGCGAAATACTATGTAAACAATTACAAGGAAGTCAGAAGTTTAATAAGTAAAATACTAATCAAGTAAACATTAGAATGGATAATTTGGATTATGGAATAATAGGAAATTCCAGGTCTGCTGCATTAATCTCCAAAACAGGATCAATGGATTGGTGCAGCCTACCTGATTTCGATTCGTCAACAGTTTTTGCCGCTTTATTAGATAAGGAAAAAGGTGGTAGCTTTAAAATAAATGTTAACTCAAATTATAATATAGAACAAAACTATGTAAAAAATACCAGTATTCTTTGTACTCGTTTTTCGGGCGATGAGGGAGTTTTTGAAGTGTTGGATTTTATGCCACGATATAAAATGAACGACAATGATTACTATAATCCACCAGATGTGATTCGTTATTTTAAATTAATATCCGGAAAGCCTGAGTTTGTAATTGATTATGAGCCCAAACTGGAATATGCAGAATACGAAACCGGCATAATTGAAAAAGACGATTGCATTAAATGTTTTACAAAAGAAGGATATTACGACTCACTTTATATGTACACTGAGTTTGTAAAGGAGGATATTATAAAAAAAAATGCCATAACGTTAGAGAGGGATGGTTTTGTTTTGATTAGTTACAACCAAAAGTTGCTTACACAGACTCTCGACTTGCAATATATTAAACTATGCAAAACTAAAGTATATTGGCTCGATTGGGCAGGTGAACTCACTACCTTCTCCGAGTATCAGCCCCAAATAACAAGAAGTGCACTTACACTTAAGATGTTGAGCTATGATAAAACAGGTGCTGTGTTGGCTGCGGCAACCACTTCGTTGCCCGAAACTATAGGAGAAGAGCGTAATTGGGATTACCGATTTTGTTGGATACGAGATGCTTCCATGGTTATTAAAGTGATGGCTAAGTTGGGGCACTTAAACACGGTAAAAAGATTTATCAACTTTATCATCGACATTATTCCAGATAAAGACGAGAAAATACAAATAATGTATGGTATCAATAAGGAAAAGATACTAACAGAAAAGGAATTGACTCATCTTGCGGGGTATAAAAATTCAAAACCTGTTAGGGTTGGTAACGCAGCCTATATTCAAAAACAGAACGATATATATGGTGTGCTCATGGATGTTATACTACAGCATTTTCGGCTTTTTAATACTACGCTGGAAACTGGAGAGAATTTATGGACCATTGCCCGAAGTATTGTTAAAATAGTGGCCAACAACTGGCATAAAAAAGACAAAGGTATTTGGGAAATACGCGCCGAAGAAAAGCATTTTACTTTTTCGAAAGTGTTATGCTGGGTGGCCATTGACAGAGCCATTTCGATAGCCAAAATTACTAACAAAGAACATTATTTAAAATGGTGGGTGCCCTTGGCCAATACCATTAAAGAAGATATCTATAAAAATGGTTGGAACGAAAAGACGCAATCGTTTACCCAGTTTTATGGATCAGAATATCAGGATGCGGCTAATCTTTTGATGGAGCCTTATGGTTTTATAAAGGCGGAGGATGAAAAATATAAGCTCACCGTTAAGGCCATTGAAAGTGAGTTGTGCATGGATGGATTGATGTATCGATATAAAAATGAGGACGACTTTGGACTTCCATCCTCCTCATTTACCATTTGTACTTTTTGGATGATAAATAGTTTATATTCCATTGGTGAGCAGGAAAAGGCCAAAAAAATGTTTGATCAATTGTTATCGTATTCCAATCATTTGGGTCTTTTTAGCGAAGATATTGATTTTAAAACTAAGCGCTTACTGGGGAATTTTCCTCAGGCCTATTCGCATTTAGCACTCATTGATACGGCTATTAAGCTAGCGGGTGGCAAAATTACGGATGATGAATTAATTTTAAGGGCAATACATAGAGAAATACTATGAATAAGAAAACGAAACATTTTATAAAACAACTTACAATCCCAATAGTCATCATAGCACTGACTGTTGGGATTCAGTTTTTTGCTACGACATACGATGGATACTGGGCCAATAAAATTAACATGGCGCTAAAAAGCATTACTAATATTCTTGTAATCATTAGTATTTCCTGGTTGGCCATTAATATTATTGCCTATGGTAAAAGGATAGTTTTAGAGCAGCACCAAATAGATTCGAAAGATAATTTGAAGGCTCGGAAAATTTATACGCAAATAAGTATCTTTCAACGAGTATTAAACTTTGTAATCGTTTTATTAGCCATTGCACTTATACTACTAAATTTTGATGGGATACGCAAAATAGGCATTAGCCTGCTGGCATCGGCAGGTATAGCCGGAATAATCATAGGTTTTGCGGCACAAAAATTCTTAACTACCATTATTGCCGGAATGCAAATAGCCATTACCCAACCAATCCGAATAGATGATGTAGTGATTGTTGAAGAGGAGTGGGGCGTTATTGAAGAAATAACGCTTACCTATGTTGTAGTGCGTATTTGGGATAAACGAAGACTGATAGTACCTACCACCTATTTTATGGATACCCCTTTCCAGAATTGGACTCGCAACACATCTGAAATTATTGGAACGGTTTTTATTTATGCCGATTATGGAGTGCCGATAGATAAGTTGCGCAACGAATTGACTCGAATTTTAGAGGGCAACAAGGATTGGGACGGCAATGTCAATGTATTGCAGGTTACCAATGCCGGCGAAAAAACAATTGAGCTAAGGGCTTTGGTAAGTTCCCGAAGTTCATCTATTTCGTGGGATTTAAGAGTGGATGTACGAGAAAAGCTCATCACGTTTATGCAGGATAATTATCCCGAATGCCTACCTAAAAGCAGGGTGAGCTTGGAGAAAGAAACGGATTAGGCTTCCCGAATAATCTATAAAAAAAACGCCCGCAGATTTCCACGGGCGTTTTTTTACGATAGTTGCTTTGTTTAACAAAGTTAAGATATCAGCTCTTTGTAGTCTTCAGCAGAGAGCAAATCATTAAGATCAGCTGTGTTTTTTACTTTTATCTTTACCATCCAGCCACCCTTGTAAGGCTCTTGGTTCACTATTTCGGGTTTGTTTTCAAGCTCGGGGTTAATCTCGATTATTGTACCTGCAACAGGCATATAAAGATCCGAAACGGTTTTAACGGCTTCGATGGTGCCAAAAACCTCTTCTTTGTCCAAGTCGTCACCTTCTGTTTCAATCTCAACAAAAACAATATCACCCAATTCGCCTTGTGCAAAATCGGTGATGCCAACTGTGGCTATCTCGCCATCTACTAAAACCCACTCGTGGTCTTTTGTGTATTTCAAATTTTCGGGAATGTTCATCTGTCTGCTTTTTAAAATTATAATATCAAAGATAAAACAAAAAATCATTTTATAGCTGTTGGCTGATAGCTTATAGCCATTAGCTATCAGCCATTTGCCATCCGCTATCAATGTATCTCGTCAAAATTATATGGTGTTGCCTGATACACGTAATAATTTAACCAATTGGTAAACATTAGGCTTGCGTGGCTTCGCCATTTAACGGCGGGATCTTTAGCCGTGTCGTTATCGGGGAAATAGTTTTTGGGGATGGCAATGTCTTCACCTTTCTCCAAGTCCCTGAAATACTCCTCTCGCAAGGTAAATGGGTCGTATTCGGCATGGCCTGTAATAAATATCAACCGCTTGTCGGGCGAAATAACCATGTGCACACCAGCCTCATCCGATTCGGCCAATATTTTTAGTTCAGATACTTTGTCTATATCCTTACGGCGGACTCCAGTAAAGCGGGAGTGAGGTGCAAAAAATAAATCGTCGAAACCTCGCATCAAGGGTTCCTTCATATCCATCACCTTATGCTCGAACACACCAAAAAGCTTGCTCCCCAAGTTGTACTTTGGTATTCCATAATGATAATACAAACCGGCTTGTGCACCCCAGCATATATGAAGTGTGCTGGTTACATTCCGTCGCCCCCATTCCATTATTTCTTTTAGCTCGTCCCAATAGGTCACCTCGTCAAACTCTAAATGTTCAACGGGTGCCCCGGTTATAATCATACCATCATATTTTTTGCTCTTTACCTCTTCAAAAGTCCTGTAAAAATTAGATAGGTGCTCTTTGGGAGTAGATTTTGGCGAATGGGTGCGTGTCATCAGTAAGTCCACCTCAACTTGTAAAGGGGTGTTCGATAATACACGCATTATTTGTGCTTCGGTGGTAATTTTTAACGGCATCAGGTTAAAAACAACTATTTTCAAGGGTCTAATATCCTGATGATCAGCTCGCGACTCGTCCATTACGAAAATATTTTCGTTTTCCAGAACGCTGCGTGCTGGTAATTTATCGGGGATTTTTATGGGCATATTAAGATTTTTAACAATGTATTGGAAACAACAAAGGCCGCAAAGTACGGCCTAAAATTATGTAATAACAATGATATTTTACCGCTTTATTAAACCAAAAAACAGAATATTTAACGTGTTTTGTAATTGCTCCACCATGTCTTCGTATTTGTTTGAGGCTAAAAACATTGGTAGCTCAATGCCTTTGAGGGCTAAGGCAATGGCCATGGCTCCCAAATGTATGTTTTTCATCTGAAAAGTGTCGTCGGCAATTCCTTCGTTGATGATTTGTTCTATCATCTCAACTTCTATTTTTTCGGTATTTTCTTTTACAGCTTTAACAAATTCAATCCCTCCGAAACGTTCGTCGGTAAGTGCTTTAAAGTAATTATCCAACTCGCTCACCGTTTTCATTCGGGTTAGCACATAGTCGTTCAGTTTTTCCTTCGGATTTTTATTTGATTGTGCTACCTCTTTTAAATTGGAGATTAAAACTCCTTGCTCCTTATCAATAACAGCCTGAAAAATTTCCTCTTTATTTTTAAAATAATAGTATAAAGAGCTTTTGCCTTTATGTAACTCTTGGGCAATATCCTCCATGGTCGTTTTCTTGTAGCCAAACTTGGCAAACAAGGTCTGCGCAGCTTCTAAAATAGAAACTCTTACAGATTCGTTGTAATTAAGGTTTTCTGTTGTCATAAAGCATTTCAGGATTTCTTTAGTTACAAATGTACAAATTTACCATAGCACTTAAAAGAATTTAGCCTCTTAATATGCATATTAATAGTATTTTTTAATATTTCGTTCGATACGGAACATGCCAGAACAAACGAAATATTTAGATACGCCTTAAAAGTTCGATAAGTCAAGCACTAGAACAAGTTACAAAAGTATTGAGTACAAAGTATCAAGTACAAAGTATCAAGATTAATTACATTCGCATCAGTGATATTCTACCAAAAAAATAACAATATCACTGATGCGATACTATTATTATTGACTAACAAGTTCAAAATCCAATTGCTTTTTAATTAAATTGGCTTTAGCTACAAGTATCTTTACAGCATCGCCTAATTGGTATTTTTTGTTGAATTTACGACCTACAATACAATAATTTTCTTCGTCGAAGCGATAAAAATCATCATCCAAGTTGCGTATGGAAACCATGCCTTCGCATTTATTCTCGTCGAGTTCAACATAAAAGCCCCACTCGGTAACACCGGATATAACTCCGCTAAACTCGCTACCCACATGCTCCTTCATAAACTCAACTTGTTTAAGCTTAATGGATGATCGTTCGGCTTCAGCGGCTGTGACCTCCATTTTTGAGCAATGCTTGCACTGTTCTTCCGTTTTTTCGTCATCGACAGACTTACCATCTTCCAGATATAAACTAAGCAAACGGTGAACTATCATATCGGGATAGCGCCGGATGGGCGATGTGAAATGCGAATAATATTTAAAAGCCAACCCGTAGTGTCCCACGTTATTGGTTGAGTAGGATGCTTTGGCCATGGTACGTATAGCCAAGGTTTCAATAATGTTTTGCTCTTTTTTTCCTTCTACCTCTTGCAGTAATCGGTTAATGGAACTACTGATACGTTCAGTGCCCATAGGCATAGCCTCATAACCGAATTTGCGCACGAAGCGGGCAAAATTTTCGAATTTATCGGGATCCGGATTGTTGTGTACCCTGTAAACGAATGTTTTAGCCTTACCTACACCCTTGGTAACTTCTTTGTTACCAATAAACTCTGCCACCCTTTTATTAGCCAGTAGCATAAATTCCTCAATCAATTTATTGGCATCTTTCGATTCCTTAAAATAAACGCTGAGTGGCTTGCCTTTTTCATCAATATCAAACTTAACCTCGGAACGTTCAAACGAAATAGCTCCGTTAGCAAAGCGCTGCTTGCGCAATCCTTTGGCCAGTTTGTCGAGAGTAAGCATCTCCTGCTTATAATCTCCATCACCGGTTTCTATAACTTGTTGTGCTTCTTCGTAGCTAAAGCGTCTGTCGCTAAGTATCATTGTTTTGCCATACCACGTATCAAGTAGGTTAGCCTGATCATCCAATTCAAAAACAACCGAGAAACATAGTTTTTCTTCGTTCGGGCGTAAGGAACATATATTGTTGCTCAAACGTTCGGGCAATATGGGCACTACTCTATCTACCAAATAAACGGAGGTGGCACGTTCATAACCTTCTTTGTCGATAAGGGTATTGGGCTTTACGTAATGGGTAACATCGGCAATGTGAACCCCAACTTCCCAATTACCGTTGGGTAGTTTTTTCAATGATAACGCATCATCAAAGTCCTTGGCATCGGCTGGGTCGATGGTAAACGTAGGCGTTTGTCTGAAATCGCGGCGTCCCTTCCTATCTTCATCACTGATTGTTTCGCTGATTTTTTCCGCAGCTTCAACAACCTTTTCAGGGTAATGGTATGGTAAATCAAACTCGGCTAAAATAGCGTGCATCTCAGCGTTATTTTCACCGGCATCGCCCAATACATCAATAATTTCGCCAAAGGGGTTTTTGGTGTAATCTTCCCAATCTGTTATTCGCCCTACGGCCAGCTGTCCGGCTTTGGCCCCGTTCAATTTGTTCAGAGGGATAAATAAATCTTTGAACATGACCTTTTTATTGGTAACCAAAAAAGCAAAATCCTTCGACATTTCTATGGAGCCCACAAAAGTGTCGCGTTTTCGTTCGATCACCTCTACCACTTCACCTTCAGCTGAACGTCTGCGTTTTTTTGCAAAAGTTTGAACTTTTACCAAGTCGCCATTAAGGGCATTTTTAAGGTTTTGCTGACTAACAAATATATCATCACCAACGCCATCCTGAGGCACAATATATGCAGCTCCAGTGCTGGTGGCATCCACCGTGCCCACAACAAATGAACCACGCGATAGCAGTTTGAACTTGCCTTTGGAAATTTCGGTTAAAAAACCACTCTCCAAGAGTTCGTACAATACCTCCACTACACCTTGTTTTAGGGTAGCTTTTTTTAATCCAAGTAAATCCGAAATTTGCTTATAATTAAAAGATTGCTTGGGGTTATTTGTGAATATACCTTGGATTAGGCCTATTATCTGATTCTTTTTTAATCCTTTTTTTTTCTTCTTATTTTTTTTTGTACCACTCATGGGTATAATGTTTTATTTAGTATCCGGTTTTATTTAGTATTCGCAAAATAACACTTTTACTATTCATTCGTATCATTTGTAAGCTTATAATTTTGTCACGGATAAAGATAGTTCATCAAAATTTATGAAATCGACTATAACCTTATACATCATTTTTAAGTATAAAATAATAATTGAACAAGTCTTCCAGAAATAGGTGAAACAATGTATTATAGTATTCCGAACATATTAAAAATCTGGTGTTGCATTTTTTTGCTTTCACTACCTGTCAATAATGGTGGTTTGATGGGGCAAAATGATATTAACGAGAATGATACCATTAATAGAGTTGACGCTTCTGGCATGAAACAGGGGTATTGGTCGATATTGAAAAATGGTAGCTTAATGGAAGAAGGGAAGTTTGTGAATAACCTAAAAGAGGGTATTTGGAAAGCATACTATAAGAATGACACTATAAAAAGTGAAATTACTTTTGCAGGTGGAAAGGCTAAAGGGGATGCTAAATTTTATTATGAGGACGGAACATTGCGTGAATGTGGTAATTGGCAGATGGATCATTGGGAAGGAAGCTACAAATATTATTACCAAACCGGAGCGTTATCCTACGATTGGTTTTATAACGAAGAGGGTAAACGTGAGGGGAAACAAACCTATTTTTATAGCAATGGTAAAACAATGTACCAGGGCCAGTGGGATAATGGTAAAACAGAGGGTGCCTTAAAGGTGTATAATGACAAGGGGATTTTGGTTCAGGAAAAAATATTTGAGAACGGTCAGTTTGCTTTAATGAAAGAACCAGATAAAAACCCTAAAAGTGCCTCTACTACGTTTACTGGAACAGGAGCACACACCATTTATAATCTTAGTGGGCAGATTGAAGAGAAAGGTTTTTTTGTAAAAGGCACCTTGTTTGATGGACAAAAATTTTTTTACAATGAGCAAGGAGAAAATACCTCAACCATTATTTATAAAAATGGAGTTAGAGTCGATTAAAAAAATTCAACAATTTACCCTAGCGTCTGCTTCTTAAATAAATATCCGCACTATGTGGGCACCACCAGAACGGGCACATGTGTATTTTCTATTAAGGATACATCTGTCTGACCAAAGAAAGTTTTATGGATAAACCCATGTCTATGATGGCCAATAACCACCATATCAATATGCAGCTTATCAATTTCGGCAGTTAGCATTTCAACGGTACCTCCATTAATCAACAGGCTTTCGGCATTAATACCTTTAGTAGCAAGATTGTCCGACAGTGCTTTTAGTTTGCGATGATGGGTTTTTAGTTCCGTAGCACGCATATCGCGAATGTATTGTGGCCCTACCTCATACCCTACAAAATCGGGTTCGGGAGCTGAGATGTGAACTATCCATAGTTTCGCTTTAAAATGCCAGGCCTGTGCATAGGCTATTTGAAGTATCTCATCGGTACCTTCCTTTAGGTCCACTGCAACTAAGATGTTTTTCATATACTTTATATTTATTTTTTTTGCCACATAGCTTGCCCCGAACTTGATTCGGGGGAACTCCCCATTAAAACATTCTTCATTTTGAGAGGGTTCTCTCATAGCCTGCCCCGACCCTTCGGGGGCTCGTTTCATGGCTTGTGAAATTTATGTAAAGATTGGACTTTAATATACTAAAGTACTAAATGAAAGCGAGAAAAGCAGAATCGTTATTTACGAATAGCGCATAAAAAAGGCTGTTCCTATAAAAAGAAACAGCCTTTTTTATTATTTATTGTTAGTAGCCTAACGAAAAAAGTTTATTGTTTTTCCTCGGAAGCGCTATCTTTTTCCTTTTCGTTACGGGCATTTTTAAATTCTTTCATGCCCTGACCTAAACCTTTCATCAGCTCAGGAATCTTACGACCTCCAAAAAGTAGCACAACCACCAAGATAATTAGTATCCACTCATAGCCCCCCATGAAGCCGCATATATAAACTGAATTTAAAATCATATCTTTATATTTTTTTCAAAAATAGCAATAAAACCGCACTTATTTAAAGAATGCCTTAAAAATATCGTTTCCGTTGGCAAAAATAAGTAAACTAAACAGGATAACCATGCCGGCAATAGTGGCATATTCCAAAAATTTATCGCTGGGTTTACGTCCGGATACCATTTCGTACAATAAAAACAGCACGTGACCCCCGTCTAAGGCAGGTATGGGTAGGATGTTCATAAACGCCAATATAATGGATAAAAATCCGGTAAGCTCCCAAAAAGCAGGCCAGTTCCATGTTGCTGGAAACATACCGCCTATGGCTCCAAAGCCACCAAGCTGTTTAACACCTTCTTTCGAAAATACCAGCTTCAGTGATTTAACATAGCTCATAAGGGTATCTACTCCTCTTGAGATGCCAGCGGGTAGAGCTTCCCAGAAACCGTAGGTTGTTTTAGTTTCTTTGAAAAAATCATATTGGGCATGTACACCAATTTTACCTTTGTCAGTAACCTCGCATCTAATGGTTTTATTAACACCGTTTCGGATTACGCCCAGCGTAACTCTTTTGCCTTTGTTTTCAGCAAGCAATTTGGTCGCTTCCGAAAAATAAGGGGTAGCTTGTTCATTTATCGAAACAATACGATCATCTACCTCTATTCCAGCCTTATCTGCATTGTCACCTTTAATAACGGTATGAACCTCAAATGGTTTCCTTAACTCGGCAACGGTTCTTATTTCTTGATTCAGCACCTTCTTTCCAAAGTCATCAGGAATAGGGAGTACAAAGGTTGAGTCGCCTCTTTTTACGGTTAGTTGCGGTGCCTCTTCCAATAATATGAGAGAAGTTATATCACGTACCGACTTCACTTTAAAAGTATCAACGTGGGTAATTACATCGCCATCGTTCAATCCAATTTCGTGCGCCAGCGGATGGTATGCAAAGCCATATTTGGCATCTTTAACATCGACATACGAGTCGCCGTATGCGTAAAGTATCATCCAAAAAATAAAGAAGGCCAACAGAAAGTTCACCAAAACGCCTCCAATCATGATGAGTAAACGCTGATAAGTAGGTTTGGATCTGAATTCATATGGTTTGGGCTCTTCTTTCATGGCCTCTTTGTCCATGGATTCATCTATCATGCCCGATATCTTTACGTAACCACCTAAGGGCAGCCATCCGATACCATATTCTGTATCACCTTTTTTAAATTTGAAAAGTGAAAACCATGGATCGAAGAAAAGATAAAATTTTTCGACCCGGGTTTTAAATAATTTGGCAAAAAAGAAATGGCCAAACTCGTGTAGTATAACTAATATCGAAAGGCTTAGAAGTAACTGCCCTGCTTTTATAATAATATCCATTTAAAGTATTTTCATTTTTTTGAAGCTACAAATATATTTCTTTTTTGGCAGTAAAAAAGTATTAATTGCAAAGTTGTGACTGTCAGTTTGCTTTAGTACTTTAATTGGTCTCAACATCAACTTGCTAGAGATTATATATTTTACATTCCAATCAGTCTTTGGGCTATTTTTCGGGCTTCGCTGTCGGTTTTAAAGTAATCGTCGATAGTAGGTTTTGGAACAAAACTGGCTTTAGCCATTGTTTTTTCGATGATATCCGACATTTGTAAAAAACCTATTTTATTTTGTAGAAAACCGTCAACAGCCACTTCGTTGGCGGCATTGATAATGCAGGGCATATTACCTCCAGTTTGCATGGCATCGTAGGCAATACGTAAATTTCGGAAGGTTTGTGTATCAGGCTTCTCGAAGCTTAGGTTTGGATAATCCATAAAGTTGAAGCGAGGAAAATCGGATGTGAACCGCTCGGGGTAGGTGAGGGCGTATTGAATGGGTACGCGCATATCGGGCAAGCCCATTTGTGCTTTCATAGAACCGTCGGTAAACTGAACGATGCTGTGCACTATACTCTGAGGATGGACAATAACATCGATTTGTTCAGGTTTAAGGCCAAAAAGCCATCGGGCTTCTATCACTTCCAAACCTTTGTTCATCATGCTGGCTGAATCGATAGTTATTTTATTTCCCATTTCCCAGTTGGGATGGTTCAAGGCTTGCTCGGGGGTGACATTGTTTAAAAAGGCAGTGTTTTTC
>JAGXIP010000014.1 GCA_024635585.1 Saccharicrinis sp.
ACACATACCCATTATTGTACTTACTGCTTTGCCTGCAAGTACGCATCAAATGAGTAGTATGATTCAGGGTGCCGATACATTTTTAACCAAACCGATTGATGAAAGCACATTACTGGCACAAATAGAAAATATTTTCCAAAACAGAGAACGCTTAAAAGAAAAATATCCAGATTTGGATACAAACGCAACTAACATTCAAGATATTTTCAAAGGAGAAACCTTTGAAATAGCTGAACATATCATCGAACGGAATCTTCATAATGTGCAGTTTGGTGTGGATCAATTGGCAAAAGAACTCATGATGAGCCGAACCACCTTGCACCGTAAAATAAAAACACACTCCAATCAAAATACATCTGAGTTTATACGCGACATAAGACTAAAAAATGCACTTAAATTACTCAAAGCCGGTAATTACAATGTAGATGAGATTGCCGAATATGTTGGCTTTAACTCCACCTCCTATTTTAGCCGAACGTTCAAAGCAAAATACGGTACAACACCAACCGACTATTTCAGAAACCGGGATGAAAAAACCAGTTAAACACCAACAACCAAATCAAAGCCACACCAGCCATAATCCTCACCTTCTATTTCGATCTACTTAAATCCATTAGGAGAACCCATAATAAGTTTATAAGAAATCATACAAGCAAGTGGCTTTAAAACTGGAAATGCACTGGCAGTCAAACTATCATAGGCCCCGCAATTCGGTAAAGGCGAGTTTTTGCTGCTTATTATCTCCATTTATTTATTCTTTCCGTTTTTAAAGGTTCCCATGAATGACAGTATATACCCAAAGTTTCAAATAGTTAAGGGTTAACTTCTAATCCAATCTTTACAACAGCGTAAAATTCGCTCATCCAATCATCTACTTTGGCAAATGCAACAACTTTGAAACACCCTAGCTTGGCACATTTTGCATTAATTGAAGAGATACACCCCAAAAAATAAGGGTATTAATTTCTAATTGCAGTTAATTGCAATTAACCCCTATGTTTTTTTTCGGTTAACTCTTTCTAAGTTGTATTATTTATCGCAACTTCGTCAGCTTAATTTAAAACTATAAAACTATGATTGTTGGTATTCCTAAGGAGATTAAGAACAACGAAAGCAGGGTTGGTATAACACCGGCCGGAGTTTTTGAGCTAGTAAAAAACAACCATACTGTATATGTGCAATCAAATGCTGGGGAAGGAAGTGGTTTTTTTAATGATGATTACAAACTGGCAGGAGCTATAATTTTAGATACTATTAATGAGGTCTATTCGAAGAGCGAAATGATTGTAAAGGTGAAGGAACCCATTGCTGAAGAATATGATTTAATACAGAAGGGGCAGATATTGTTTACCTATTTCCATTTTGCATCAAGTGAGCCGTTAACAAAAGCTATGATTAAATCAAAGGCCATTTGTATTGCGTACGAAACGGTTGAGGATGAAGAGGGAACCTTGCCATTACTAACACCAATGTCAGAGGTTGCCGGAAGATTGGCAATACAACAAGGTGCTAAATATTTAGAAAAACCAGTAAAAGGGCGCGGTGTGCTTTTAGGAGGTGTGCCAGGTGTAACTCCAGGTAAAGTATTGGTTTTAGGTGCTGGCGTAGTTGGTATACAAGCTGCTAAAATGGCAGCAGGCCTGGGAGCTCATGTAACTATTCTGGATGTAAACATGAAGCGCTTACGTTACGTAAACGATGTAATGCCACCACACGTTGTTACGGAATTTTCAACTGAACTTAATATTAGAAAACATATAAAGACCCATGACTTAATTATTGGCGGCGTTTTGCTTAAAGGTGCTAAAGCTCCATACCTAATTAAGCGAGATATGTTGAAAGAGATGCGTCCAGGAACGGTAATCGTAGATGTAGCTGTTGATCAAGGTGGTTGCGTGGAAACAACAAGACCAACAACACATGAAGATCCTGTATATATTATAGATGATGTGGTGCACTATTGTGTGGCCAATATGCCCGGGGCAGTCCCTTACACCTCTACAGTGGCATTGACCAATGTTACATTACCCTATGCTTTAAAATTAGCAAATTTGGGTTGGGAAGCTGCATGCGAAAAAGATGCAAGCCTTAAAAAAGGATTGAATATTATTTCTGGTAAAGTAGTTTACAAAGAAATATTAGAAACCTTTGATATGGAATAACCTGTTACCTAACAGTCCATTTTTTTCCGTAAACATAACCTCTCTAAGCCTTTGAGTTAAATTAAAGACCTAGCGAGGTTTTTGCTTTTCAATAATTAGATTTCTATATTATAGAACAGAATCTATACAAAGATTTTAAATCAGAAAGAAGTGAAATATTTTGCATGAGCCTGAAATGTATAAGTAAGTGGCTTTAAACCTGGAAGCGCACCGGCAATCAAACTATCGTAGGCCCACAATTCGGTAAAAACCAGTTTTTGCTGCTTATTATCTCTATTTATTTATTCTTTCCGTTTTTTCTACAAATATCGTCTATGCTTTTTCTCAATTCGTTGGTATATTCGATAAAACTTTTATTCCACTCTTTTTCATCAACTCACTTGCATTAAAATCATAACAAATACCATTGTGGAGTGTATAATTAAAAAACATAGCATCATTTATCATTTCGCTATTGAAACTATAATTTGCAACTAGCTTTTTGTTTTCTGATAGCTTAGCAAGTTCTATATCGTGTGTTGCAATAATTCCTGATATTTTGAGCTTACTTAATTGATTTATCAATGAAAAACCTCCCTTATGTCTATCCTCTGAGTTAGTACCTTTAAACATCTCGTCTAAAATAAAATAGATGTTGTGATTATTTTCTATCAATTTCAGCATTTCTTCTATCCTATTTAATTCTGCGTAAAACGAAGAAATCCCTTTCTCTAAATTATCCTGGGTTCGCATACTTGTAAATACTTTCAGGTTTGAAACCTGAGCATTCTTTGAGCAACAGGGTGAGCCTGCTAATGCCAATACAAGATTAACACCTACGGCTCTTAAAAAGGTGCTTTTCCCGGCCATATTTGAACCAGTTATCATAACAACATCTCCGTGTTCGCCGGAGTGAAAATCATTACAAACTCGATTATTCGAATTTATTAATGGGTGTCCTAACCACTCGAAATGTACGTAGTTGTTCTTTTCTGTTATTTCTGGGAAAGTATAGGATGGATTTGAATAACAAAAACCTGCAAAACTATTCATAACCTCAAATTCACTAACTGCCTCAGCCCATGATTTTAAATGCGCTTTATTCTTTGATTTCCATTTCTCTGTTGCAAGAATCAAGTGTATGTCCAATAGCAGGAAACTGTTTAAAAGAGGATACAGGAAATTTCCACCAATTGGTATCTTTTTTATAGGTCTTTGATGCGAGAAGTCCAATATTTTGCTTATCCGGCTAATTTCCTTGTATGCTGAATATTTGTCTTTTATTAGTATTGTCTGCAAATCGTGTAATTTTTTCGACTTGAAGCTTTCGCATTCAATTTTATTGATAAGTGTCTTATAACCCCTTAAAGTTTTAAGATTCTTAGTCGCGGTTTCAACGATACTTTCGGCTTGGGGCTTTATTTTCCTTAAAACAACATTGGCGGTTAGCAAAACTAACATCATGAGAGATAAATAAATAAGTCCCATTAGCGAATCCAGGTGGGCATAAAACAAGTAAGTATTAAGGAAAAATAGAACAGGAAGGATTATTGCAATAGCTAAATAAATTTGTCGGTTTTTTAGTAGAACTACAGGTTCTTCTACCCAATCTAACAATTTACAATATGCACTCTCCTTATTTTTAAAGTGCATGCCTGATGCTTGAATATCTTGCCTCCAATCCAATTTTTGAGATAATTCCTTTATTGCTTTCTGTCTGTCCTTTATTTCAGAATTAGGTGCAGATTCAGATAACCATTTTGATAAAAAAATCATTCCAGACTCTGTGGTTGTCCTATTAATTAATTGAAAAATGGAATGTTGTCCAAAAATATCTAAATCGGATGTAAATGGGTGACTTTGATTACTAAACCGTTGCCCTGTATCAAACCCTTCCAGATTACATTTTCCTCTTTGAATTTCTGATTCATTTATTTTTATCAGGAAAGATGTATGTTGCCTCAAGAATACTAATTTGTTATGACGTTTTAAAACTAAAACAAAACATAAGATTAAGATAGGCAATACAATAATGACAGGAGTTATTAAATTAACACGAAGCAAGGTTACAAGAATCGTAATTGAAACTACAAAAATAAGTAGTCTAAGGAATGATACTCTATTCAAAATTTTCTTTAGCCTTAGTGTTCTAACATTGTATTTTTCTATACTCTCTTGATAAATTTTCATGTGTTTATAACTTATATTTTTTGCCACATGCCTGCCAGACGGTAGGCGGGGAACTCGCCATTACAATCATTCCCCCTTTGTGTGAGGACACTCTCATTGCTCGTTTCATACTATTATTTCAGGTTCGATAGCGCTCTATTAAAAAATGCGATACAAAAGCCTAAATCACGGTACATTGATTTCAATCTAGGTGACATTAAACTTAGAGGAAATTGATTGGATTGTTTTAAATAACTTTTTGTAAAGAAATTCAATAACAAATACTTCGGTGTTATCATAATTAATAGGTGTGTTTATGGTTGCAGCTAACGTTATGAAGCGTTATAATTTCACTGTTATTTAGCCTTTAACAGTTTCTTTAACCCTTCTACTAAATCTGGATGTTTGTCAGCTACATTTTTGGTTTCTTTTTCCGCTGTTGTAAGATCATAGAGTTCTACAAAACCATCTTTATGATATATCAAACGATGTGTTTTTGTCCTTATGGTTATGGCGTCATTCCAATATGAAAAAGCGGGATGACCTAATGATGTGTCTGGACTTTCTAATATGTTTTTTAACGAAACTCCCTGAATGAAATTAGGGGTTTCAATTCCGGTCAAATCACAAAGCGTTGGGAAAATATCAAGCGTCTCTACCATGGCACTGGTATTGGCATTTGAATTTTTCATTCCAGGATAGTGAATAATTAATGGTGATTTCAAAGACTCTTCAAACAAGCTGTGCTTGCCCCAAATGGCATGTTCTCCTAAGTGCCAACCATGATCACCCCAAAGAACAACGATGGTGTTTTTATCCGCTCCAGTTCGTTTTAATTCTGCGAGAATTTTTCCTACTTGCGCATCAGCATAACTGACACAAGCTGCATAGTGCCGACGTACTTCATCTGCAAACACCGCATCCTGATTTGGGTCTTTACCCCATCGATTGTACTTATTAAATTCACCGGAATCATGCCATGTAGTTCTCCCTACTGGTTTTTCTGGGTGCGTAATTGGGGGTAGAACAACATCTTCATACATGTCAAAATAGGATTTTGGAGCTCCAAATGGTAAGTGTGGTTTGATGATTCCAACGGCAAGGAAAAATGGCTTTTTGTCATCTACAGAAAGTTCTCTTAGTTGATTCAACGCCTCATTTGTAATCGCTCCGTCCGGATAAATATTATCATCTCCCTCAACGGTTTGAAAAACGTCCATTCTGCTGGCGTCATTTCGTATTTCGCCATGAGCCAATCCATGCATCATGCCACGGGGATGCTCCCATTCCGATACGGGCATCAGATATTTGTCCCATGCTTCTGGCATTTCGATAATCGTGCTATCATCCCAATCGCTACCACCCATTCCGCCTGGGTGATGGGATACTTTGCCCACTGAGACAGTTGTATAGCCGTTTTTTCTAAACCACTCTGGCATACTGGGATTTATTTTTTCCTTCCCTTGCTTTATTTTGTTCGCTCGTAAGAAAAGTGCATCATTGGTTGCCGGTCCATAAAGACCAGTTAATAAAGTATACCGGGATGGTCCACAACTTGGTGCATTCACAAAATGGTTATGGAACGAGACTCCTCTAGTAGCTAACTCGTCAATATTAGGAGAGCTAATATAATTTGCGCCAAAGCTTTTGAGTTCGGGGCGAAGGTCATCCACACAAATAAGCAGTACGTTATGCTTTTGAATAGTTTTTGGTTTTTCACAACTGGTACTGGTTATCAACAAGACGAATAAAATTCCACAAGTAATTAATATTGTTCTCTTCACAATCAGTATTATTTATTGTTTGTATTGTAATTATTTAATGCTCAGTTTTTCTGTTCACTATTATTTTTCATTAATCCAAACTAAGGGCAAAATTAATAGCCTTTTCTGCTATAGGGTGAATGCTACACGGTTACCGCTACGCTTAGTTTCCGATTGCAGGTTGCTTTACTGTCGAACCACACCGCCTGTGTTACGGGCTAAGTACTTTGTTGTCCGAACGAAACCGGTAATAAAATATAGCATTTATTAGCGCTTCACGTTATTTTCAATGAATACTTTTTATCTTTTCAATGAATTGTTTCTTATACTTTTTAAGGCCATTAATCGCTCCATAACTATTTGAAATACTAACCAAAGTCATTATAGAAAAGAAAATCTTTAAGTCGTCATGTCCAGGTATAAAAAATAAATTCACAATCATTCCACCAACCGAAAATAAAGCAAATGTCAAAATAAATAGAAGTGTGAATTTATATCCTTTTATTGATCCATTCATTTGAATTTTATTTCCTCGCTCAACAATATGTCCGGTTATCTTACAAGTGTTATGAAGAAATGAACTTTTATTTAAAACAATCGAAAATGTATTATAATCAATCCGTCCAAGAAAATCCTTTCTTTTATTTGGGAATAAATCATTAATTAAATCTTCACATATCTCAGTTTTCTGTATAAATCCATCAATAAAAACTTCTTGTGAAACATTCAATTCAATTTTATATTTATCGTTAAAAAGCATCATAATGTTTCGATGTTATCTTCCGTGGATCATGCTGAACACTAACGTCCTGCTGGATGAAGCCTAAGGGGCTTTCACGAGCATACCCTTCAAACTTCACAGAGCCAAAGCTTTTATTTTGTTTTAAACTTATTTATATCAAAAGCCAAATCAAAGATTTGGCGGTTTTTGTTTCCTATACTAACCTTCAATAATCACATAACCACTAATGCTTTATTCCAGATTGTTAGCCTGTTTTTATTTTTTAAATGTTATTAATTCTCCTTCACAAGTCACTCCCCAACTTTCTGCTTCTTTGTCCATGTCCCAATACCAGTAATTCAAATTTTTATTGAACCCACGGCCAATCATTACTGAGTCCACTGCTACATTCAGTGTCGAGAAGACAATCAGAAGTACGACTATTACCTTGTATCCAATTTCAAATATCTTGGTCTTGTTAATTCTTTCAATTCCTTTGTCAATAAAGTATAAAACAACACTCCAAGTCAGAATATTTAAAATTAGTCCAGAGATACTATAAAAGTACTCCATTGAACTTCCTAAAGATTTTTGTTTAAATACAAATGGACTTCCATAATAAGTCGGGAACATTTCTTGTCCATTACAATTATATTCAATTCCAATCACTAATGACAATACAAGTCCGAGGGCAATATATGGAATGATTATGTACTTCATTTTTAAAATTGGCTACAGCTTTTCAACAACCTCACCCCACTCGCCGTTATTTCTTCTTTGCACGAGCTTATTGAATTGATAAATATAACATAATACGTCCAGATTGTGATACAAAAGAGTGGAATATTTTATATGGCCAGAATTATACAAGCAAGTGACTTTAAATCGGTAAACGCACTGGCAGTAAAACAATCGTAAATCCCGGACGCAAAACACACAAATAAATTACCAAAGCTGAAAGATAATGTGCAAATATTGCACCCGATGATTCATTTACTAGTCCTTGAAAATGAATTGAAAACACTATAGGAAACTAAGTGTGTATTATTGCGGCCGGGTTTCCATCAGAGCCCGGACAAGTAGAACAACACAAGCTTCAATCAAGGTAGGCGCAAGCGCTACCGTTGATCAAAGCCTTAATTGTTATGCCCTGGTTGTTTTTGTCCAGTACTATTAAATCCTATTTTTTTATAAAAATTTGCTTTATAAGTCTCACTGATTGGAATTAGTTTATCATTAATTTTAATCCTATTCCGTTCAATTAAATCAATTTTATTTAATGGCACAATAAATGATTTATGAACTCTGCAAAACA
>JAGXIP010000202.1 GCA_024635585.1 Saccharicrinis sp.
GTGCCTCCATGCGTATTTTAATGGAGGAGAGAGGAAATGAGATGCCGCAGACCGATATGATGGCAGGCTTTGGTCTGACACCAGGTATGAGGAACTTAGACAATCAATTGGCGGTTCTGACGTCGTGGGATATGGTAAGAAAGGCCGTTCATGCCTTAGATTTTAATGTGAGTTATTTTGTTCAGGGTAATTTTAAAACTACAGAGATATACCCTGCATACGACTACAAGGTGGAGTTTGACACCTTACATCCCCAATTGCTACATACGCCATTTTACATTAAGCAGTTAGACGAAACCCATTTTTCGTTAAAATACAATGCCGAAGGAGCAAGTTCGTATAATTATAGTACAGGAAGTGACACCGGTGGACCCGGCATGGGCGATGTGGAGGAGCAGCATAAATTGGGTGAATGGATAAGTACAAAATGGTTTCGTTTTAGGATAATAAATTGTAGGCTTTCTCTTTCAAATGAAAATCAATACTATTTTGTCTTTAACCATCCTAATTACTTAACAGGTTTATATACAAGTCTTTTAAGTACATCTAAAATTCAGGAGTCCTCAATCATACGTCTTTCGGTTACAGGGGCAAATAAGGCAAAAAACGTAAGGTTTCTGAATACTTTGGCCAATGTATTTATTGCATCTAACCTTGAAAAAAAGAACCAGATTGCCACAAACACCATTAATTTTATTGAATCGCAATTGCTTAATATCCGCGACTCATTAAGCAATACCGGTGCTGAATTGAGCAATTTTCGCACCAGTAATCGAATTCAAAGTATATCCACAAAAGCCGAATATTTATTTTCGCAATTGCAGGAATCGGAGCAAAAGCTGGCTGAGTTGTATATTATGGGGAATTACTATGATTACTTGATAAACTATTTTGGCAGCGAAGATATTGACAATGATATTATTGCCCCGGCCATTTATAAGATGGATAATCAATTACTATCGGCACAAATTCAAAAGGTGATAGAATTGAATACCGAACGATTGGCGGTGAAAATACCTTTGGGTAATACTATAAATCCTTATTCCGAACAAAAGGAAATGGAGCTTCAATTGGCCAAAAATACATTGATAAAGTCCATCGAGAATCAAAAAATGGGTCTATCCAAAGAAATTGAAAGGATATACGCCGAAAAAGCTGATTTTGAAGCCAACCTATACGGATTACCCGAAACAGAACGCAAACTTTTGGGGATAGAGCGCAAATTTGATTTAAACAATGAGGTATATACTTTTTTGCTGCGTAAAAGATCCGAAGCTCAGATTCAAAAAGCCAGCAATACGCCCGATCATCAAGTCCTGGAGGCTGCCCGTTATGGCGGTATGGTTACACCAAACATTAAAAGCAACTTTCAGAAAGCAGCCATGGCAGGTCTATTGATACCGCTGTTGTTGTTGATTGTTCGACAATTACTCAACAATAAAATTACGAGTGTGGACGATGTGCAAAAAATATCAGATTTGCCCATTGTAGGGCAGGTACTCCATAGCAATAAGCCGGAAGTAAATGTGGTAAGCAGCCATCCAAGGTCGGTAGTTACAGAAACTTTTAGGCGGGTACGTACCCGGCTGGAGTTTTTGGTGGGCGATACCAAATCACCCATCATAACCCTTACATCCTCCATGCCCGGCGAAGGTAAAACATTCTGCTCTCTTAACCTGGCTTCGGTTTTTGCTTTGGCTGGCAAAAAAACAGTTATCATCGGTTTTGATATGCGAAAACCGGGACTGAACAGAGTATTGGGGCTGAATGAAAATGAAGGGGTATCGAACTTTTTGATTGGTAAGGCAAGTCTCAAGGATATTATTATTCCGGATCCATCTGGACTAGAAAATTTGTTTATCATACCTTCGGGCGTGATACCGCCAAATCCATCGGAGCTTATCGGCTCGGATAAAACTGTAGAGTTATTTAAATTATTGCGAAAGCAGTTTGATGTGATTTTGATTGATTCGCCACCGATGGGAGTGGTGGCCGACCCTTATTTATTGGCCAGGCATTCTGATGCCTTGATATTTTTAGTACGCCACAATCACACGGTTCGGCAAATGTTTGCACACACGGTTTCTAATTTAAAGGCCGAAGGAATTACCACCAATGTGGGGATTTTATTAAATGATCTGAATGCCAAACGAGGAGGCTATGGTTACGGTTATGGATACGGTTATGGATACGGTTATGGTTATGGCCATGGATACTATGAGGAATAGAAAAATGAATTAAAAAGAGCAATGAGCCTGTTCATTGCTTTTTTCTTAACTCTTCCAACTTTCCATTATTTGGCTGCCTTTTTCGGGATGTTGTGTAATGTTTAAAAAGGTGGGTATTTCCTGTTGCATTTCTTCCACGTGCGATATCACGCCTACAATACGGTTTTCGTTACGCAGGTTTTTTAGGGTGCCAAAAACTATTTGTAACGAGTCTTTATCGAGCGATCCAAAACCCTCGTCCAGAAAAAAGAAATTACGTTGGGTTTGGTTTAGGTTTTGAATGTTGTCGGCCAAAGCCAAAGCCAGTGATAAAGCTGCCTGAAATGTTTGTCCACCCGATAGGGTTTTAATATTTCTGAGTTTTCCACCATTCATATAATCTCGTACTTCAAAACTATTATCAGCATTTAACTCCAGACTTAAGCTTTGACGTGTCATCTTATAAAACCGCTCGTTGGCCGTGGCACATAGGTTTTGCAGATAAACCGACGAAACATAGTTGACAAAACCACTTTTGAAAAATAGCTTGCGAAGCGTATCAATATCTGCTGCGCGTAGTTTTAGTTTATCTAACTGCTCGTTAAGTTCTTTCCTAAGGAGGAGTTTTAGATTCAGATCCTTCAACGTGCTTTCTACTTTACCATGTTCGCGGTTCGCATCGTTCAGCTTTTTTTTGCTTTCGGCAGATACTTCAATGGCACTTTGATGTTTTTCGGCATTGTAAACCTGCTTGTTTAAGGCTGTGGTGAGCCTTTGTATCTCGTTAACGATAAGCTGATAATCTTGCTGATAAGTCCGTATCTTTTGCTTGGACTCCTCAATGTTCAATTTAAGATTTAATACGAATTTAATATTTTCGGTACTGGCATAGGAAGATTTTTTAATATCCACTTCTAGTTTTTGCTGTAACTTGGAAAACTGTGCGGTTTCGGTTTCGAGATGTTTTTTGTTAATATCTATTTTACTTTGTAGTACAGCCAATGTCTTTTCAACTCTTCCATCTGCACCCGTGTATTTTCGTACCCGGCAATTGTTTTAGCTATTGTGCTTTGTAATTTATGGGCATTAAGTACTAATTGTTCGCTTCTACTGTTTGCTTGCAGTGCAATCAGTTCGTGCGATATTTGGCGCATCAACATTTCTTTTGAGCTCACGTTTTTATCCATTTCGCGCTCTATCCTGCTCAACTCTTGTTGGTACTTTTCTTTGTTTTTACTTTCTTGGGCGTATCCTTCTCGCAATTGTAAAAGCTTTTTATCCGTAGCTTCGATAGAGGTTTGGATTTCCTTATATAGTTTGAAAGCTATCAATAGCTGACTTTCGTCTTTGTAATCGGCTACAACGCTGTTTTTGTGCATTTTTGCTTGTTCATCCAGACGAAATAATTTTAAATCCATGGCCGCTAATTGTGCCTCCAAAGGTTTAATGCCTGCTATGTGATTATCAATGAGCTGAATCAGTTTTCGTATACGTTGGATTTGAACCTCCTTGCTTACAGCTTCTTTTTTGCACTGTTCAATTTGCTGGCCTATGTCGGTCGAATTGTGAGGCTTGGGATGCTCTTCCGAACCGCATAAGGGACAGGCCTCGCCATCTTTAAGGTTTTGTGCATGTGTCTCCAGACCCAAACGAACAAGAAGCTCTTCACGTTTTTGGTTTATCCTTTTATGTTCTTCTTCGAGCTGTTGCAAATCCTGATTACATTGAAGTAACCATTTATTTTTATCGTCCGAAGCAGAAATAAAATTATACTCATCCAAACCTTTTAATAGCTGTTGTTGTAATTTATCCAACCCCTCAGTGGTTACTTTTTTTTCTTTTTTTGTATCAGCAATAACTGCGTTTATGTTTTTGTTGTTCGTGTGCCATTGTTGTGCTTGGTTAAGTGTTTCAATATTAGGTTGCTGCTTTTTTAGTTTGGCTAATAAAGTCGCTGTTTCCTTTTCTTCATCATCAATACGCTTTAGTTTATTGTTGACTTGCCCTACTAATAGTTCACCTTTTTTTAATCTCTCCGTTTCCTTTTCAATTATACTGTTTAAGGTTTTTGCCTCGGCCAACTTATTTAAATCTTCCACCTCTTTTTTTAAGGTGTCAATGGTTTTGTATGCAGCACTTATTTGGTCGAATGTAATGTTTAGTTTATTTAAATTTATCTGAGTCTCATGCTGTGCAGTCTGGTCGGTATTTAATTGGGTATGGAGGGCAAGCGTTTTTTGTTGAGCACTTTCAATAGCTTCCAGGGTATTTTTAAAATGTACGATACAATATTCATAGGCAGCAATATCATCTTGCAACTTTAATATCGCTTCTTTTTGTAGACCGAGTTCTATTTCCCGTTTACGGAATTCGTTAAGCTGTTGGGTGTTTTCCTTCAGTTTTTCCAATGCATGAACAAACATCTCATGTTCTTTTTGCGCCAACGTAAGGGTTTGTATGTTCAGCTCAATTTGTTTTAGCTGGGTTTTAAGTTCTGATTGTTGTTCGGGGGATATCTCGCCTAATTGTTCCAAACGACCCGATATGTTTTGCATGATCGCATTGTTCTGTGTTTCCAGATTCTTGACTTTATACGATAGCTCATATTTTTGCAGTCCAAACAACTCTTTCATCATTTGGGTGCGCTCGCTACTTTTAAGCTGCAAAAATTCCTGGAATTTTCCCTGGGGTATTATAATAGTTCGTTTAAAGTTGTCATAACTTAAACCGATGATATTTTCCAGTTCTTCCTGGGTAATGGGGATGTAATCCATTTCTTTTTTCTGATAGATCACACGATCCATTTTTTTTACATCTTCATATTTTTTGCCGTTTCTTTTTGCCGATACTTGCACTCGATGAGCTAGGGCATTATTTCCTGCCAAAAAATCGAACTCAATAAAGAGCTGATCCGATTTTAGGTTCATCATATTATAATTGCGGTTGTCGCCACTTAAAAGCAAGCGGTCGGTTTTTCCATACAGGGCAAAGGTAATGGCTTCCAGAATGCTTGATTTACCACTGCCTACCGTGCCAAATATGCCAAAGAGATGATTGGAAGTGAGTTTTTCAAAATCGATGGTCTGTTTATGTTGGTAGGAGTAGAGTCCTTCAATAGTCAATTTTATGGGTATCATGCGTCGTGGTTTTGGTCGGCAATTACTTCATCTAATAAATTAAGGATACTTTGGTTGGGTGCTATGCCGTTGGCATGTATAAAATAATCGGCAAACAATGCTTTTAAATCCTTTCCTATTTCAATGGATTTGCTGCTGTTGTGTTCAAGCTGTTTTGATTTGAGCTGCGGGATAAGGGTAACGATGCCGTTGTGCATTCCGTGGAGGTGTTGCCTGTCTTTGGCCGAGATATATTCATCAGTTTTAAGTTTTAGTTCAATTAATGCGTCTTGGTTGTTCCGTAAAAGTTCTTCGGCATTTTGCATACCTTCTGCAGTTAATCTTAACAGCCGCTTACCTTGTAAAAGTTCTACAGCTTTTATTGCTGCTTTTTTCCCAGGTTCCACATCCACTATCATTACATACTTTTGCTGGTTGGCTTCGGCAAAGGAGTAGGATAGAGGGCTGCCCGAATAAACTACTGGTTGCTTGTGGGTTGTTACAATTTGCTTGCGATGGAGATGGCCAAGTGCCACATATTGAGCCTGGGCTGGAAAGTTATCGGTGTAAACTACTTGTGCTCCACCCACGTGTAATATGGGTCTCTCATCCTCCGGTTCGGGTTGGGGTTGCTCGCCACGGTTGCTTACAAAAAGATGGGTTGCTAATATGTTAACTCCTGCTTTGTCGCAATATCGGTCGGCTATTTCAGCCCATTTGCTTTGCAATATATCCCGCAGGTCGGCTTCTTTATCTTCGCTGTTGAGCGCTTGTTTAAGGCGGAATTCATTGGCGTAAGGCGTAGTTATCACACGTAGTGGATACTCGGCCGAAGGAATTTGGAATTCCACAAAGCCCTCATCGCTGTTGGTGACTTTTACTCCCGATTCAAGCTTAAAGGGTTTTGTATGGCTATTGGGATATCCTAAAAATACGATGCCGCATTCGCGAGCCAATGGATCGGCTGTTTCAATGCGGTCGGGCGAGTCATGGTTGCCCGATATTGCCACCAAGGGGCGGGTGCCTTGAGCAGTGAGCTTTTTTAGGGTGCGATAAAATAATTCAATAGCTTCCGACGAAGGATTGAAAGTATCAAAAAGATCGCCCGAAATAATTACAGCATCAACTTGTTCGGCATCAGCAATGTTACATATCTCATCCAATACCAACGATTGTTCATGGATACGAGAAAAATTTTCGAGCTTTTTGCCAATATGCCAATCGGCGCTGTGCATTATTTTCATTACATCTGTAATTATAATAGGTATGAGCACCAAAAATAGTAAAAAAACAGATGTGGGAAGGTAAACATAGATGGTGGTTGCAATAGTACCTCGTTTTTAAAGTTAGTTTTGCTTAATGCACTGCCTGTGAATTGTTAAAAAAGGAGAGCCTACAGCCAAATATGGCATATAAGTGATGTGAGTTAGGTAAAATGAAGCCTTATACCCTTATTTTATTGACTTTAGATTTGGTTTATACTTTGAATAATCTATATTTGTAAAGCAAATTTGGTGAACTTAGTTGTTAACCCTAAAAATTATCAGTTATTATGAACAAAGCACAATTAATTGATGCAATTGCCGGAGATTCTGGTTTAACAAAAGCAGACGCTAAAAAAGCGTTAGACTCATTTATTAACGTAACCGGTGACGCACTTAAAACCGGCGATCGTATTTCCCTAATCGGATTTGGTTCCTTTTCTGTTTCTGAAAGAAGCGCCAGAACTGGAAGAAACCCGCAAACAGGTAAAGAGATTCAAATTGCTGCTAAAAAAGTAGTTAAATTTAAAGCTGGTAGCGAACTAAGTGACGCTGTTAACTAATCTCTTTTTTCCGAAAAGGATATTTTAGAGAGTACTTTAGGTGCTCTCTTTTTTTTGTCTTTTAATTCTGAAAAAAATGAAAAATAAACTGCTTGACTTTTTAAGTAGTCACCTAACGGAAAATAGGAATGCATTGTTTGATAGGGTGTTGCAAAACCGTACAAAGTACCTGACCGTAGTTTTGGAAGACATATTCCAACCACATAATGCCAGTGCTGTTTTACGAACGTGCGACTGTTTTGGGGTTCAGGATGTGCATATTATAGAAAACAGAAATGAGTACAAGGTAAATCGCGATGTAGCTATGGGCTCTACCAAATGGTTGAGCATAACAAAATATAGCAAAAAGGAAGACAACACCCGCCTTGCCTTACAACAATTAAAACAGCAAGGCTATCGTATTGTAGCTACCACACCCCACAACTGCGATGTTGGACTGTACGATTTTGATGTGAGCTTAGGTAAAACTGCCTTGGTTTTTGGAACGGAACTAACCGGTGTTTCAAATGTTGTTAAAGAGGAGGCCGATGAGTTTTTGCGCATTCCCATGTATGGATTCACTGAAAGTTTTAATATTTCTGTTTCGGCAGCCTTAGTTTTGCAGCACTTGGCTCACGAAATACGAAATAAAAAAGTTGCGTGGAAATTAAGCGAGGACGAAATGAACGAAGTTAAATTACAATGGATTAAAGCTTCGGTTAAAAGTGCCGCATTGATAGAAAGTGAATTTTATAAGAGATGAAAAAACGTGACAAAAGGATTTTTTTTATAGATAAATGACAATAATTAGAGGATTAAAGGTTTTTTTGTATATTTAAATACGAAAGACCAAGCGAAAGTACTTTCTTTACACTTTATTTTCTATTTTTGAAAAAAAATAATAGCCCTATGAATTGTATTATTATTGACGATGATAAGTTATCTACCAAGATTATTGCCGAGTTTGTTGAAAAAACAGACGAATTAAATCTTGTTGCAACTTATGCAAGTGCAGTTGATGGCATTAATTATCTAAATGGTAAAAATGCCGTGCAAATAGATATACTCTTTTTAGATATTGAAATGCCTGAGATGACGGGGATTGATGTGCTGAAGACTTTAAATGTGTTGCCACAAGTGATAATTTATTCATCGCAGGAAAAATATGCACTCGAGTCCTACGAGTATAATGTAACGGACTACTTGCTGAAACCTGTTATTTATCCGCGATTTTTAAAGGCTATTAATAAAGTAAAGGAAAAAAACGAAAAAAGAGAGGACATAACCAAAAACAGTACAGAAATATTTATTAAAAATAACTCCTCGTTGGTTAGGGTAAAATATGATGATATTCTTTGGATTGAAGCCCTGGAAAACTATGTAGTGGTAAACTCCTTTAAAGAAAAGTACACCATTCATTTTACCATGAAAGCTATATCGGATAAAATGCCATCGGATCAATTTGTGAGGGTTCACCGTTCTTTTATTGTAAATATTGGCAAGATAAAAGTAATTGAAGATAATTCGGTAGTTATAAAAACCGAAAATGGTTCAAAAGTAATTCCAATTGGTAAATCGTATAAAGATAAATTGATGGACGATATAAACTTAATTACGAAGTAGATTCTGTTAAACCCATAATTGATAAAGCCGCATTTGATCTTTCAGATGCGGCTTTTGTGTTTTTAAGAGTGTGGATGAATGTTAAGTGCAAATTAAGTGCAAATAAAAAGAGGTTATAACTAAAACAGCTATAACCTCTTGATTTTCAGTAGCGAGAGGCGGGCTTGAACCGCCGACCTCGTGATTATGAATCACGCGCTCTAACCAGCTGAGCTACCTCGCCATTGTTTACATAAACTTATGTCTTCGTATAGACACTAATATCGTTTTTGCGGTTGCAAATGTATGCGATTATTTATGAATTACCAACACCAAAGTGATGATTTATATTATTTTTTTTCTGCTGTTGTTATATCCTGTTATTACACAGTTTTTTAACTAAATCGTCATCTCACATTTAATTTAACTTGTTTATTTTTAAAAGTGTTTTGAGTGTTATATAATTCCTTTTGCTCGTTAAAGTTTAACCATAATTTTTAATTCAAACATGCAAAGTTTGTGTTTCTTATTGTATAATCCATTGCGCTATTTGGGTAAATTAATCACCTTGTTAAATTTCAATAGCATCAATTAATAACGGAATTATTGCAATAATACCATAAAATGGGCATAACTTGTTCCATACCGAAAATGTGGCATGGTTTTACAGTTTGGGTGGTAAATAAATTTAAGTATGGAAACTGAAAAAATAGCTGGTATGGGCTCTATCCCACATAAAAATGGGGTGGCCTTTCGTGTTTGGGCACCAAATGCCGATAAAATTTTTATTGCCGGATCCTTCAACAACTGGGAAGAAGATAAGTTGGAGCTTTTTTCGGAAGAAAATGGCTTTTGGTATGGCTACATTGATAGTGCTAAAGTTGGTGACGAATACAAATACGTAATTTGGAATGGCGACATGAAGTTGCTGCGTAACGATCCATATGCCAAAGAGTTGACCAGTTCTGCGGGCAACACGATTATCACAGGTGCAGATTTCGTATGGGACGACGATGACTTTAATATGCCCTCATGGAACGAGCTGGTGATTTATGAAATTCATGTAGGTACATTTAATACACCACAGCGTGATATGCCTGGAAACCTTAAATCGGCAACAAAAAAAATCCCCTATTTAAAGGAGCTGGGTATAAACGCTATTGAATTAATGCCCATCATGGAATTTCCGGGCGATTACTCCTGGGGCTACAACACTGGTTATCCGTTTTCGGTGGAGAGTAGTTATGGCAAACCCGACGATTTAAAAAAACTGGTAAACGAGGCACACAAAGCCGGCATTGCTGTAATTTTGGATGTGGTGTACAACCATTTTGGACCTGGCGACTTGGATATGTGGCGTTTTGATGGCTGGCAGGAAAATGATAAGGGTGGTATTTATTTTTATAACGATTGGCGCTCTGAAACTCCATGGGGCGATACACGTCCGGATTATGGCAGGGATGAGGTTAAGCAATATTTAAGGGATAACGCACTCATGTGGATGGCTGATTATCGAATCGACGGATTGCGTTTGGATGCTACTGCTTTTATTCGAAATGCTAAAGGCGATCAGGGAGGTAAGGAGGAAGAAATTGCCGATGGCTGGTCCTTTATGCAATGGATAAACAAAGAGGTTAAACAGCGTTTTGAGTTTAAAATTACCATTGCCGAAGATTTAACCATGAATCCTTGGTTAACCAAAACAACAGGGGAGGGTGGCGCAGGTTTTGGAACGCAGTGGGATAACTCATTTGCCAGAGAAATACGTCCTCAAATAACCATGGGTAGCGATGACGATAGAGATATGGAAGTTGTAAAGGGTCAGATTTCCCAACAAATTGATGGGGATATTTTTTCACGTGTTATTTATACCGAATCACACGACAGTATTGCAAACGGACAATCACGTGTGCCCGAGGAAATATGGCCAGGGAACGCTGATCATTGGTTTTCGCGCAAACGTTCGGTACTGGGCTCCGCATTGGTTTTTACTTCTTCAGGCATCCCGATGATTTTTCAGGGGCAGGAATTTTTGGAGGATAGAGTATTCTTTGACAAGGATCCTTTGGATTGGAACTTGTCCGAGCAATATTCGGGTTTGGTTAAGCTCTATAAAAAGTTGATTGGACTTCGACGAAATATTCACGGAAACACAAAAGGGCTGTCGGGCCAAAACACGGATGTGTACCACGTTAATAACCAGCAAAAAGTAATTGCTTATCACCGATGGTATAACGGTGGGCCCAAAGATAGTGTTGTGGTTATTGTTAATTTCAGAAACGAAACTTTTGATAATTATGCCATTGGGGTTCCTTCTGGAGGTAGCTGGGAGGTGCGTTTTAACAGCGATTGGAAAGGTTACGATGATGAATTTACAAATAATTATACGGGAGAATCGGTGGCCAACGAAGGGCAAACAGATGGTATGCCGCATTATCTTACTGTTTCCATAGGACCGTATTCCGTTTTAATACTTTCGCAGGATTAGGTATGGAAAAAATCTTTTTTTGTATCAGAAAAAGAGTAACTAGAGCAAAGTACATATAAGTAAGGAGCTCTAGTTATTCTTGTTTTCATATTTCCATTTATAACCGCCTTCCGCCTTCTGTTTTCCCAAATAATTATACTATTTTTGTGCTCGCAAATAAGTAAATAAAATAGTAGTGAGTTCAGATTCAAGGTACAATCAAAGAGGGGTTTCCGCCTCAAAAGAAGATGTGCATAGCGCCATTAAAAACATCGACAAAGGTTTATTTCCAAAAGCATTTTGTAAAATAATTCCTGATATTCTTTGCGGAGATGAAGATTTTTGCAACATTATGCATGCCGATGGTGCTGGCACAAAATCATCGTTGGCTTATATGTATTGGCGCGAAACAGGAGATATTTCTGTTTGGAAAGGAATCGCCCAGGACGCTTTGATCATGAACTTAGATGATTTACTTTGTGTGGGCGCTACGGATAATATTTTATTGTCGTCAACCATCGGACGTAATAAAAACCTGGTTTCGGGCGAAGTGATATCCGCTATTATCAATGGCACTGAAGATCTGCTCGCCGAGTTAAGAGAGATGGGTATTTCTATCTATTCCACCGGTGGCGAAACGGCTGATGTGGGCGATTTGGTGCGTACCATCATTGTGGATTCTACAGTTACCTGTCGCATGAAACGTGCAGATGTTATCAACAATCAAAATATTAAAGCGGGTGATGTTATCGTTGGACTATCCTCTTCGGGAAAAGCATCTTACGAAAAAGAATATAACGGTGGAATGGGCAGTAATGGCTTGACCAGTGCTCGTCACGATGTTTTTGCCAATTACCTGGCCGCTAAATATCCCGAGAGTTATGATGCCTCGGTTCCTGCAGATTTGGTATATTCCGGAGGATTAAAACTGACTGATTCGGTGGAAGGTGTAAGTTTAGATGCCGGTAAATTAGTACTTTCGCCAACGCGTACCTATGCGCCGGTAATTAAAGCCATGTTGGATAAGTATCGCACTCAAATTAATGGTATGGTGCATTGTTCGGGTGGAGCGCAGACTAAAGTGCTACATTTTGTGGATAAACTTCATGTAATCAAGGACAATATGTTCGCGGTCCCACCTTTGTTTAAAACCATTCAGGAGCAATCGGGAACAGCATGGGATGAGATGTACAAGGTTTTTAATATGGGGCATCGCATGGAATTGTATGTTCCTGAGGCAATCGTATCTGATTTAATAGCCATTAGTAAATCATTTAATATTGATGCGCAGATAGTTGGTCGTTGCACAGCGAGCGATAAAACAGAACTTACCATAAAGAGTGAGTTTGGTACTTTTAAATACTAATTAGAAGATTATTTAGATATGCTTTTTACTGGATTTATATAAAGTAAATATACCATAAGACACAGAGGACACTAAGTTTACCAAGCGGTGAATACAAAAAAAATGATTCTTTGTACTCTTAGTGACTTAGTGGTGAATAATATCTAAAATAAAGCATTCAATAAACAATACAATGAGCGATAATAGATTATTAGAAATGTTGGGTGGCGTAGTGATACGTTTTCGGGAAGTATCGGATCAAATTACCGACCCCGGAGTAATTGCCGATACCAAACGGTATATAAAACTCAACAAGGATTACAAAGAATTGGAACGTGTGGTAAAAGCGCACGATATATATAAAACTACGCTGGGTAATATTGCCGAGGCAAAAGCCATCTTAAAAAGTGAGGATGATGAGGAGATGCGTGAGATGGCCAAAGCGGAGCTGGAAGAATTAGAGGATAAGCTGCCAGAAATGGAAGAGGAAATAAAGCTGCTTCTAATCCCTGCCGACCCGGAAGATTCGAAAAACTGCGTGGTAGAATTACGCGCCGGTACAGGTGGCGATGAGGCCAGTATTTTTGCTGGCGATCTTTTTCGCATGTATATCAAGTTTTGTGAACACAAAGGCTGGAAGGTTGATGTAACACATACCAGTGAGGGCACTTCCGGAGGTTTTAAGGAAGTAGTTTTTAACGTAAGCGGTAATGGGGTATATGGTGTACTCAAATATGAGTCGGGGGTGCATCGTGTTCAGCGGGTACCACAAACCGAAACACAAGGCAGGGTGCATACTTCTGCGGCATCGGTAGCTGTATTACCCGAAGCCGAAGAGTTTGATATTGATTTAAGAACTGAAGATATTCGTAAGGATACCTATTGTTCTTCAGGACCAGGCGGCCAGTCGGTGAATACGACCTATTCTGCTATCCGTTTAACGCACATTCCTTCCGGCATTGTGGTTACTTGTCAGGATCAAAAATCGCAGCTTAAAAACTTGGATAAGGCCATGATAGAGCTACGGACACGTTTGTATAACTTAGAATATCAAAAGTATCTCGACGTAATCTCATCGAAGCGTAAAACCTTGGTTTCTACAGGGGATCGATCGGCAAAAATACGCACGTATAACTATCCACAGGGTAGGGTAACTGATCATCGAGTTAACTTTACCTTATACAATTTACCAGCCGTTTTAGATGGTGAATTACAAGGCATTATTGATCGTTTGATTTTAGAGGAGAATTCCGAACGCTTGAAAGCTAGTGATTTGTAAGCTCCTCCCTATCCCTCCCCAAATAGGGAGGGGAAGTGTTAATGTAAATAGGATGATAGCGTTATGTAGCCTGCGAAGTTACCTAGTTGTAAATCAAAGCTAGTTTAGAGCTTGTCTAATAGCATTAAGGGAGGTTGGGGGCAGATTTTCTATTTTAATCTGATTAACTGGGAAAGCATAGTGTAGGAATTACCCCGTTAGGGGTTAAAATATGAATAGCCCCGGGTTTCAACCCGGGGAATTTGACGTTAAACAAACCCGACGCAGCACAAAATTAAATAAAAATACTAGGCAACTTTGCGTCGCCTGTCTACCAAAGGCAGGGAACGAAGTTGAGGGTTTGTGTAAGCATCTTTTTTGTAATTTTTTAGGTAAATTGAATTACTTAGCTAATTGTATAGGAATAGATTATAAATCAAAACATTACAATCTATATATCATGACATCGCAAGAATTATTTGAAAACATTAAACGGAAAGGTAGCTTTTTGTGTGTGGGGCTGGATACCGATATCAATAGGATCCCACATTTTTTGTTGGAAACAACTGATCCTATCTTTGCTTTTAATAAGGAGATAATAGATGCAACGCAGGAGTTTACCGTTGCATACAAACCCAATATGGCTTTTTA
>JAGXIP010000203.1 GCA_024635585.1 Saccharicrinis sp.
GGCCCGTAATTCCATTCGGCGTAACTCGGAGTGCCATTTTCATAAACATTACTTCGGTCGTACCTACCATAAGGCGATGTTTCGGAATAGTGAAAACCGTATTCGAAATTCCAGTTTTCGTTGGGCTGAAACCGTATTTTTTGCATCATATTATTCTGCGAGTAGGCCGATGGAATTTGTAGCCGATTATTATCTTGGGTTATCACCTGGTCAACACCATTTTGCCTTTGTACATATGTTGTTTTCAAATAATCTTTGGGCCCGTGGTTACCTTGTTGCAAATGGTCGTAATCCCAGGTGCTGAAACTACTTACAAAAGCCCATTTCTCCCAACCCACACTCACATCAAAATGCCCTGTTTTCTCCTCATTCGCCGTTGAATAACGTGTGAGTACTTTACCTGTTATCAAAGGTTTATCAGCTAAAGATAGTTGGGGTGTGAGTGTCAGAAAACTCATCACACCGCCTATTGCATCACTACCATAAATAACCGACCCTGGTCCAAAAAGCACTTCGGCGCTCTCTGTGGCAAAGGGGTCGAGACTAATTACGTTTTGCAAGTTTCCGCCTCTAAAAATAGCAGTATTCATCCGCACACCATCCACAGTATATAAAAGCCTGTTGGTTGCAAAACCGCGAATCATTGGGCTACCTCCCCCTTGCTGACTTTTTTGAATGTACACTTTACCAGAAATGGCTAATAAATCAGCTGCCGTTTGCGGATTTTGCATGGCAACATCTGGTTTTAAAATACTCGTAATTTTAAAAGGTACATTGTTTGAGGATTGTTTCCATTTGGTTGCAGAAATAACCACTTCATCTAAATTTAGGTTCGATGGCTCCAATTTTAGCACAAAGTTGAGAGATTTCATTTGGGCGTAGCGCATAGCAACCGATTTAAAACCCAATATCTGCACACCTATTTTTTCCGAACCTTTGAATTTTGATATATCAGCTTGTCCTTCGGCATTAGTTGTTACAAACGCCTTGGGTGCTTCACTGTGCAGGGTAACCATTTCTAAGGGGCGGTTTGTTTCAATATCTTTAATAGTTATTACTTGTGCATGAATTAAGAACATCATCCCAAATAACATGCATAAGGTAAGTGCAATTTTCTTCATTATTCTTTAAAAGATTTAACTTTGTCAATTGGCCAAAAATATCCCCAGTGTCGCACGAGTGATTACTTTTTCGTGTTACGCTGGGGAGGGTAGATTCCTATAACAAATTTCGCACCATTCTCGGATGCTTAAAAATAGTGTGTTGCTATTTTAATAGTTTATCATTCCATTTTATTTCCAAATCAAATTACTGTAAGCAAAGTCAAATACTTAGTTCTTTCCATGGATGATTTTATTCTTGGAAATTACATTTTGATTCTTCATGTTTCCACAATATCGTTATTTGGGTTAGCTCATAATATAAGTCATTTGTATCTCCGAGATTTTCTCCACTACAGTTCTGAACGATTGAAGAATAATTAGCTGCAGGATTACAATTACCATAATAGAAAACTGTCTCTCCTTTATAATTAGCCATAACATAATAGGAATATACATCTTGTTTCACATTATCAATTGCTTCCTTTAGCCAAGCTATCTCCTCAGCAGGATTTGTCACATTACATTTGTTATCATCCGAATCCGTGTTTTCATCTCTATCACATGAAATTAGAGTAAAAATTATTACTAATGTCGCTATTCTCAAGAAATTAAAACTTCTTCTCATTTTTTTACTTTTTAGAGGTTATTGTTGAATACCAAATGAATCAAGATGTTTAATTTAGGTATTGGTTGCGCGTAATGGCTAACATTATCAGGTAACATAACTAATTTTCAAAATATAGTTCAGTTCCTGTTTTATACAAACAACCTGCAACTTACCAGTAGCCATACCTACCGTTTTGTGGTAGTCGGTAACAATAACCAATAATTCGGCGCTGTTCTATTCGGCTTGCCTAACCGGATTTGGCCAAAGCTTATTTAACAAACCCGAATATATCAAAATAAAACCCACCATACTTCCCCACAATGCGCCCAACGAAATATCCCATGCACTATGAACCCCTATAAGCACTCTCGAATAGGCAATTAATATGGCCCACATATACAAAAAACCAATTAGCCAAAGTCTTTTTCCTGTTGGCTTGGCATTAACATGTTTAAAACGAATCAGCACATAATATCCTAATAAAGTAACCACTAAGAAAGCAGATACGGAATGTCCCGAGGGAAAAGAATAACCTGCCGACCATATCCATTCTTTTAAAACAGCAGCATTAATTGGTTTATCATCTACATATAAACTTTTTCCATCGTCAAGGTTTAGATTTTTTTTCAAATAGTTGCTCCGTTTAATTTCATCCCCCTTCGAATAAAATTCCTTGGCATTTATATCGGTATGCTCTTGGAGGTATAAAATACTAGGTCTAAATTCCTTCAGCCGTTCTTTAATTACATTTTCATTAAAAAAGGCAGTTCCCCCAACTGTAACCGACAGCAATAGTAATGCAATAAGTCCCCGAGCTACACCTTTCTTTATGCTTTTGGCTCGCAAACTCATTAAAACGGCGGATCCCAGCAAAATAACAGTTATGCCCGTAGCACTGCCGCTATGGGTAATAGCTACCCAAACAGGTGCCCAAAAAGCGTCATAAGCCACGGCAGCCGAAATTGGCAACACTAAAGAAAACCCAACAATTAAAACAGAACACAAACCAAATAAACCAAGAATCTTTAATTCCTTATTTTTTACAACTCCCATATATGGTGTATTATCAATTCAAAAAAATATCAGAACATTAAATAAAAGACAAAAATAACTGGAATCAAAGGAAAAAGGTTTGAAATGAAATTTGTATTTTCGTAAAATACCGTTAAATATAGTATCTTGTCCGGCACTATATTACACTTAATAGATTAATGCCATGTCAGAGCCGAAACAAAAAATAGAACTTGAATATATTCTTAGAACATCACCAAACATATTGTATAACCGCTTATCAACACCCAGCGGATTGTCGGAGTGGTTTGCTGATGACGTAAATGTAAAAGGTAAAAATTACACTTTTATGTGGGATGGAAGCGAACAGGAAGCCGAATTGGTAAGCAAAAAAGACAATAAGTTTATTCGCTTCCGCTGGATAGATGAGGAAGATGAAGATGCTTATTTTGAGTTTAATATTAATGTGGATGAACTTACTGGCGACACCGCCTTGGTTGTTACGGACTATGCTGAAGAAGACGAGATGGAAGGTTCCACTGACCTATGGAACCAGCAGATTGAGCAACTCAGACATGGCTTAGGCTCTACCTGATTTTTTACCATACATTAAAATATTAATATAACTTTGCATTTTGGAAACCTACGGTTACCGAAATGCTTTTTTTTTGGCATTATTCGTGCTACTATCAGTTACAACATCATAAAACACCACCATGAAGCGACTGCATATTTTTATTTTAAAAAGCTATCTAAGCCCTCTTGTCATGACTTTTTTCATCTCGCTTTTTATTTTGGTGATGCAATTCCTGTGGAAATATGTGGATGATATGGTGGGTAAGGGCTTGGAAGTACATGTGCTGGCCGAGCTTCTGTTGTATGCCTCATTGATGGTAGTTCCCATGGCATTACCTTTAGCCATCCTTTTAGCCTCTCTGATGTCGTTTGGTAATTTGGGCGAAAACTATGAGCTCACAGCCCTTAAATCGGCAGGTATTTCTTTGCCACGTATCATGGCTCCGCTAATTATTTTCACCGTACTTGTTTGTTTTGGCGCCTTTAAGTTCTCCAACAATATTTACCCCGTTGCCAACCTTAAATTGTATAGTTTACTATGGTCCGTTCGGCAGGCTAGCCCCGAGTTCGACATAAAAGAAAAGGTATTTTATGATGGACTCACCGACTTTAATATCAAAATCGAAAACAAATCGAAAACAAACGACATGCTTTATGGTATCATGATATACGACCACAGACATAGCATGGCACGTAATAGCAATGTAACGCTTGCCGACTCTGGCAAACTGGAGATTTCGGAGGATAAAAAATCGTTACGCCTAACCCTTTGGGACGGTGTTACCTACGATGAAAAGGCAGACTTAGAAAAAAGAAGCATACGAAAAAAAGAAAAACAGCAATTTAGGGTAGATCATTTTAAAAAGCAGGTGGCCTTAATGCCCATGCATGGGATGGATTTTAACCGTTACGATGAAGGACTATTCACAAGCAATTCAAAAATGAAAACTTTGAAGCAATTGAGCCATGATTCTGACACCATGCAAATTGAACGCAACAAGCAAATAGGATATCTAAAACCAAGAGTTGAGTCGAATTACTTTACCCAATCCAAATCGCTGAATAAAAGGAAAAAACGAGGTATCGAAATCAATACCAAAAAAGACTCATCGCTACTAAACAACTACCAAGAGAAGCCAATTGAAGCATACGGTATAATTAATCTAGACAGTTTATTTAATACCTTTAACCTACAAACCAAAGTGAGCATTTTAGGAAATGCCGTGCGTAATGCACGCGATACCAAAGCTCAAATTGATGAAAAAATGATTGAAATTTCAAAAATAGATTATCAATTGGTGCGCCAGAAAATAGAATGGCATCAGAAGTTCACCTTGCCCTTCGCCTGTTTCATCTTCTTTTTTATAGGTGCTCCTTTAGGTGCTATTATTCGCAAAGGGGGGCTGGGAATGCCAGTAGTTGTATCCATTTTATTTTTTATTTTTTATTATATTATAGATACTTTTGGACTCAAGTTAAGTAAAGAAGAAGTATGGCCACCTGTAATGGGTATGTGGCTTTCGTCGGTTATTTTATTCCCAATTGGGGCTTTCCTCACTTACAAAGCAGCTACCGACTCTGCCATCTTAAACGCCGATGCTTATGGTATCTTTTTTCAGAAACTATTTGCCCGATTTAAAAAAAAATAAACAAGCTACGCAAAGACTTTCTATTGCCCGACTCATTTGTTTTTGATTGCTGCGGCCAAAATATTTGATTAACTTTGCAAGCCTAAAAACAACTCTTACGTAAATTATAATTGTTGCCATGAGCGATAAAATATATCCGTTGAATACCATTGAAGAGGCTATTGAAGCCATTAAAAGAGGAGAATTAATCATTGTTGTTGACGATGAGGATAGGGAGAACGAAGGCGATTTTATAGCTGCTGCCGAACTGATTACGCCCGAAAAGGTAAACTTTATGGCTACCCATGGCCGTGGCTTAATCTGCACCCCCATCACAGAAAAACGCTGTGAGGAACTGGAACTGGAACTAATGGTGGGTAAAAACACCGCATTACATGCCACTCCATTTACCGTTTCGGTGGATTTGATAGGACAAGGATGTTCTACAGGCATATCGGCATCGGATCGTGCGAAAACAATTTTATCGCTATGCGATAAAAAAACTCAACCCGAAGATTTGGGTAGACCCGGACATATATTCCCATTAAAATCGAAACAAAAAGGTGTACTGCGCAGAGCGGGCCATACCGAAGCAGCCGTGGATTTGGCTCGTTTAGCTGGCCTTGCCCCAGTGGGTGTTTTAGTAGAGATAATGAACGAAGATGGTACCATGGCTCGATTGCCCGAACTAATGGAAATTGCCGCAAAATTCGACCTGAAAATTATTACCATCAAAGATTTAATTGCTTACCGCCTTCAAAAGGAAAGCCTTGTTATTAAAGGCGTTGAAGTACACATGCCCACCCAGCATGGCGATTTTCGGTTTATCCCATTTAAGCAAAAATCCAATGGATTAGAGCACATGGCGCTTATAAAAGGCAAGTGGGCTGCCGACGAGGCTATTTTAGTACGTGTTCATTCCTCATGTGCCACCGGCGATATATTTCATTCAAAAAGATGCGAGTGTGGCGAACAACTGCACAAAGCTATGGAAACCATAGAGGAGGAAGGCAAAGGTGTTATTGTTTACATGAGTCAGGAAGGGCGTGGCATTGGCCTAATGAACAAGATTAAGGCCTACAAACTCCAGGAAGAAGGCATGGACACAGTAGATGCCAATGTAGAGCTGGGTTTTGAAGCCGACGAAAGAGATTATGGCGTAGGTGCCCAAATATTAAGGGAGCTGGGCGTGTCTAAAATGAGACTCATCAGTAATAATCCCATCAAACGAATTGGACTAGAAGGATACGGTTTGGAGATCGTTGAGAATGTGTCCATCGAAGTAAAACCCAATCCCTACAACGAGTTTTACATGAAAACAAAAAAAGAGAAAATGGGACACAATTTACAGTTTTTTAAATACGAGAAGAAATAAAGTTAACAGAAACCCTGGCTTTCGCCGGGTTTCTTATTTTCTCACGTTTTTGATTGGGCATGTATAATGCAATCATTGGATAAAAACACTACCCCCAACATTGTCCCTTCTTGCTCCCGTTACTGATTTCAAGCAGTTTACTTGCTCCTGAATCCGCAACACACCCAAAAATGCAAATATAATAGCCTCCTTAAAATCTATCACCTGCTTTTCCGGAATCACAAGTGTTGCATTGCTGTAAACGCGTATTAGCTGCATTAAATAAGTATTAAAAGTTCCTCCTCCGGTAAAAAGACAGGTTTTTATTTTTTGCTGATTCAGCACCTTGGCTATTTGCTGGGCAAAATGATGGTAACATGTAGCCAACAAATCCTTTTTATCCATGATTTCATAGCTGTTTAAAATAGGTTTAAATGTAGTTTCCCCCCATTCTCTGGCCAATGATTTTGGTGCGGGCAAAGCATAAAACCCTAAATCGTTTAATTCTTTCAGCAATTCATCGTCAACACTACCTTGCGCGCCCAAATCACCGTTTTCATCAAAAGGCATCCCAAATTCCTTTTGCACAATTTCATTGATAACAATATTCACTGCGCAAATATCAAAAGCAATACGCTCACCCTGTTGTTGATAAGATATGTTGGCGAACCCGCCCAAGTTAACGCAAGCATCATACTTACCAAATAACAAGCCATCGCCAATTGGCACCAAGGGAGCGCCTTGGCCGCCTAAAGCTATGTCCAGTGTTCGAAAATCGGAGACCACCTTAAGACCACAAGCCGCGGTTATTTGGGCACCGCATCCTATTTGAAACGTGACACCTTTCTCTGGCTCATGAAAAACAGTGTGCCCATGCGATGCCACCAGGTCAATATCGCTTTGGCCTTTGATAAAATTTGCCACCTCATCGCCTATGAATTTTCCGTAGCGCCTGTGCAATTCAACAAAAGAGTAGGCATCTAATTTGTGCGACAAGGCCAATTCATTTTTCATCTTATCCGAATACAACATCGTTGTACCTTTTAAAATTTCAAAATCCCACGCATCGTACCTATAGGTAAATTCGCACAACACCAAATCCAAGCCATCAAGTGAGGTGCCGCTCATTACGCCTACGGCTTTGTATTTATGTTCTCGTTTCATATATTGTGACAATTTGTATGTATCCGATAAAATTGATGACATTGATCGTGCTTCATCTGTAAAATATTGCCTAAATTTAAAATTGATTTAAAACTCATTTTTTTTTACAGCAAAATAGAGTTATTTCCTTTTTAGGGCACATATTAATAATCCTTTCAAATATAACATTATGCCAGATTTATCTACCTCGTATATGGGGCTAAAATTAAAAAGCCCAATTATTGCCGCTGCCTCGGGGCTTACCAATTCTTTGCAGGATATTATTGAACTCGAAAAAAATGGTGCTGGTGCCGTGGTGCTAAAATCGTTGTTCGAGGAGGAAATTGTAAGCGACATGGATCACGATTTGAACAAGATGCACTCCGAGAGTTATCTTTACCCCGAAACCATGGAGTTTTATGAAGATTATGACGTGGAGGATACCCTGACCAATTATTTAAAACTGATTACCGAATGCAAACAACAAGTTAAAATACCCATTATTGCCAGCATCCATTGTGTTACTTCGCACAACTGGCCTTATTTTGCCAAGTCGCTGGAAGATGCGGGTGCCGATGCGCTGGAGCTTAATATCGCCATTTTGCCCGACGACACGGAACAATCAAGTGCCGATGTCGAAAAAGTTTATTTCAATATTATCAAAGCAGTTCAACAAGAAGTAAGCATACCAATCTCTATCAAAATAAGCTCTTATTTCACTAACCTCACGGGCACCCTAACAAGGCTGTCAGAAACGGGTGTAAAAGGGATTGTGCTTTTTAACAGATTTTACTCTCCCGATATCGACATCGAAAACCTTGACGTTGTGTCTGCCCCTAAATTGAGCTCGCCCAGCGATTATGTTTTGCCCTTACGGTGGATAGCCATTATGAGTCATCGTATTGATTGCGATTTGGCAGCAACAACAGGCGTTCATGATGGAGCAACACTAATAAAAATGTTATTGGCCGGTGCCTCATCTGTACAAATAGCTTCAGCATTATACAAAAATGGCTTTGCCCATATTAAGCTGATGCTGGATGAGCTAAAAAACTGGATGGTAAGTAAGGATTTTTCCAGCATCGATCAAATTAAGGGTATATTGAGCCAATCTAAATCGATACAACCCGCCGGTTACCTTAGAATACAGTTTATGAAACATTTTGCCGAAAAATAGTTTTTAGCTAGTGGCAGTTAGCTTCCCGCCAAATTAAAATTGAGGCGGCGGGATGTCGCTTTGCTCCAAATAGCCATTGGCAGACTGAGAACTAATTTTTTCGTATCATTGCGACTTGAAGTATTATAATAAAATGACATTTTAAAACAGACATGGAACTTACGACAACAGACCTTACTCAAATTAAAGCACTGGGAATTTCGTCCGAAGAAGTTGAATCGCAACTAAAAAGATTCAAAACTGGTTTTCCGGAAATGAAATTAAGCAGTAGTGTATCCGAGAACGAGGGTTTAAAAAACCTTTCTCTCGACGCACTCGAACATTATATTCAATACTACCAATCGCATTCACCTTTAAAAAAACTGGTTAAATTTGTTCCTGCTTCAGGTGCTGCAAGCCGTATGTTTAAAAGTCTGTACAACTACTTGCAAGGCAGTGTAACCAAAGACGATGAGGATATTAAAATGTTTTTTGATGAGATAAACAACTTTGCCTTTGCCAACGAACTGTTTGTATTGCTGGGGGATAAAAAAGAACAACTAATTCAAATTCGGGATAAAAAAGTAATTGAACTATTACTGAATGAACAAGGACTAAATTATGGCACACTGCCCAAGGCACTGCTCACCTTCCATAAATATCCAGATGCAGCTTCAAACAAAGCCATTGACGAACATTTAATTGAGGGTGCGCAATATTGTGCGGATTCTCATAACAAAGTAGGTTTGCACTTTACTGTTTCGGAAGAACATTTGGACTTGATAAAAGCACATTTAAATAAATTAAGCAGTAAGTTTGAGAAACACTTCGGTAGATTCTTTGACATAAGCTATTCGGTGCAAGACAAGGCTACCGACACCTTAGCTGTAGATATGAATAACGAACCTTTCAGATTGGAAGATGGCAGCCTGCTTTTTCGACCGGGAGGACACGGAGCACTGATAAAAAACCTCAATGAGATAGAGGCTGATATTGTATTTATAAAAAACATTGACAATGTAGCTGCGCAGTGGCTTATAAAAGACACCTTGGATTACAAAAAAGCACTCGGCGGAATACTACTCGAAACACAAAGTATTTTGTTTGATTACTGCCGCCGTATTAAAAATGTCAAATCGCTATCCAAGGATATGGAGAAGGAAATCATAGACTTCCTGTATTCACGACTTGGCTTTAAGATACCTGAGCTTTTTAGCCAAAAATCCGAAGCAGATAAAATAAGTTACTTATTTGCCAAACTAAACAGACCATTGCGCATTTGCGGCGTGATAAAAAGCAGCAATACCGGTGGTGGCCCGTTTTGGGTAAAAGATGCCGATGGCGCATTATCGTTGCAATTAGTAGAAACAGCTCAGGTAAATTTAAAAGATGAGGCACAAGTTAAAATCCTGAATACCTCGGAATATGCCAATATAACCGATTTGGTATGTGGTGTTAAAGACTATGAAGGCCAAGCTTTTAATTTGATAAAATATCGTGATCCGGAAACAGGTTTTATTGCCGAAAAATCCCAAAACGGAAAAGCGCTTAAAGCCATGGAGCTTCCCGGATTGTGGAACGGAGCCATGAGTAATTGGAATACCGCATTTGTACAAGTGCCTACAACAACTTTTAACCCTGTAAAAACGGTTCTCGATTTGCTAAAAAAAGAGCATCAGGGAAGGTAAATATCGATAATAAGTGTTCGGTGTTCTAGGTTTAGGGTTTCTAAGTTTATGATTTAGGGTTTGAAGTTGCAGAATTGGGAATTTTTAGTTTTGAGCTTAATAAATACACAACACAAAACTCTAAACTTTAAACCCTAAACAAACCCTAAACACTAAACAAGCTTTAAACTCATAAAACGAATGAATTACATTGACGACTACTACCCGCAAAAGCCATTAATTGAGGGTTCTGACTATACCATGGATCCGCGTGGATTTAGGATACTGACGCGCAAGTATCTTACCGAACGTGGATATTGCTGCGGCAATGGTTGCCGTAACTGCCCCTATCATCCCAAGCATCAAAAAGGAAATACCAAATTGCAGTAGTGTAGGAATAACTATATCAATTATGACTATAAAAAAAGAAGATTTAAGAATTGTTTTTATGGGCACACCAGAGTTTGCGGTGGAGAGTCTCAAAGCATTGGTTGAAAACGGATATAACGTAGTTGGAGTAATAACCGTGCCCGACAAACCTGCCGGGCGCGGACAAAAAATCAGAACTTCACCCGTAAAAGAATATGCGATAGAACAAGGCATCATAGTGCTTCAACCCGAAAAGCTGAAAGCCGTTCCTTTTTTAGCTGAGCTGGGCGCATTAAAGGCTGATTTACAAGTGATAGTGGCTTTCAGAATGCTTCCGGAGTTGGTATGGAACATGCCTCCTTTAGGTACGTTTAACCTGCACGGCTCCCTGCTACCGCAATACCGGGGTGCCGCTCCCATCAACTGGGCCGTAATAAATGGCGAAGCGGAAACCGGTGTCACCACTTTTTTTTTACAACACGAAATTGACACAGGCAACATCATCGACCAAAAACGGATGACAATTAGCCCAAATGACAATGCCGGAACCGTACACGACAAAATGATGGCTTTAGGTGCTCGTTTAGTGTTAGAAACAGTGCATAAAATATGCGAAGGTACAGTTGAAACAAAACCGCAATATCAGTTTACCGAAGCCGGGGAGACATTAAAACCTGCTCCAAAAATATTTAAAGAAGATTGCAAAATAGATTGGAGTGCTCCCATTAAACAGGTGCACAATAAAATAAGAGGACTAAGCCCCTACCCTACCGCATGGACAGAAATAACAGACGCTGAAAAAAAAATGATAGTACTCAAAATATTCGATACAGAAATAATTGAAGATACTGGAAAACCTTCTGGCACTATTTACACTGATGGCAAATCAACTATTTGTATAAGCGGCAATGGTGGCACATTAAAGATTAACTCCTTACAACTGGCAGGTAAAAAACGTATGACCGCCAAAGAATTCCTGAACGGTTTTAAAACACTTCACCAGTGTAAAATAAATATGTAGGCAAATTCAGCGAAAAACATAAAGCACACAACGGAGAGTGGTCTCTCCGGATATCAACGAGACCTGACAGCGTCAGTAGAAGATAGACCAGCGTCAATAGGAGATAATGGGAGACCTAAAAAGAAGAGTATATTTAACCATGAAAAGTATGCCCGGGCAACAATGTTGTTCGGGCATACTTTTTTTATATGAAATAATATACCCCAAAATAACATCATATGTATCTAATTTACTGACACTTATTAAAAATAAACATCAAAAATATTTTTCCTTTCGCATCCAAGGCATGATAGAGTTTGTTATAATTACGATAAACTCATTTTTTTCTAAAACCTCTTATCATGAAAAAGACTTTTACTTTCTTTGCTTTAATATTTTTGAGTATGGGCGCATTTTCCCAAGAAGCCTATATCGGCGAAGTGCGCATATTTGCTGGTAACTTTGCACCTCGAGGTTGGGCATTGTGCGATGGGCAACTCCTGGCCATTAGCCAAAATCAGGCTTTATTTGCCCTAATAGGAACGTACTACGGAGGTGATGGGCGCACCACTTTTGCACTGCCCGATTTAAGAGGAAGAGTAGTTGTTCATCCAGGTCAGGGTCTAGGATTAACGCCCCGTCAAATAGGAGAAAAAGGAGGAAGCGAGACCAACACGCTCACGACAAGCCAACTACCGGCTCATTCGCATACAGCTACTGCCAACAATCCGGTTTTTAACGACGAAGCAAATACAGATGACCCCACTGGCAAGTACCCGGCCGTATCGGGCGAAAATATGTATTCAGACCAAACAACGGGAGATGGTGCCTTACCCGAAATAAGCATCGGAAACACAGGAGGGGGGCAAGCTGTTAATAACATGCAACCATTTTTGGGTATCAACTACATTATTTGTTTACAAGGAATTTTTCCCTCACGAAATTAAAAGCCTGCATTATGAAACGAGCCCCCGAAGGATCCGGACGACCTGTCCCGCAGAATTGCGGGAGGCTATGAGAGTACTTTCATACACAAAAGTAACAATATTGGCCAGTTCCCAGCCTACCGACTGGCAGGCATCGAAATACAGATAGAAAACAAATAATTATAATGAGATGAACAAATTACTATTTATTTTGGCTATGTTATCTTTATCGCTTTTAAATAATGCCCAAACCAACTTGGTAAGCGGGGATATAGCATTTATAGCCATTAACAGCGATGGGGGCACGGACGACTTTTCGTTTGTATTACTCAAAAACATCGAAAGCGGAACGTCCGTCAACTTTACCGACAATGGATGGACTGCTGAAGATGAGTTTAATACTGTTTACACCGAGAGCCATATCAACTGGACTTCTAGCTCCGACCTTCTTGCTGGAACGGTGATACAAATTAAAACTTACAACGGGAACGAAGTGGCAAGTTCCCTAGATGGAAAAATCACCGGAGATAAAATGACAATTTCGGTAGCAGGGGATCAGATACTGGCTTACCAAGGCGATAAAATAAAACCTAGGTTTATTGCTGCCATCAATTTTAATCAAAATAAAAACACTGAACCAGAAGATAATTTCGATGGAGATTCCGATACAAATTCTACTACCGCTATGCCGCCTGGATTAACCAGAGGATTGAACGCAATACACATCTATTTACCCGAAAAGTTTTTAGAAAAAGATAATTCCATATACAACTGCTCATTAATAAGTGGCAAAAAAGATGAATTATTATTTGCCATCAATGATGTGAACAATTGGCTGTTTGACGATGATGAACCATTTGAGCAATATCCGTTTCCTTGTGAGTTTAACGTTGACGTACCCACCAATATTAAGGAACCTGAGAATGCGAAGTATAAGGTTTTTCCAAACCCTGCATCTAATTCTATACATGTAATCGCAGAAAGTCTACACGATAGCCATATTACGGTAATTAACACAGCAGGAGGTATATCAGACCAATTCGTTTATCCGGCCAACGCAACGGAACAAACCTACAATATTCATCATTTGCCTGCTGGCATTTATTATTTAAAAATACGCATTGACGACAAAGAATCTACTACCAAAATAAGTGTGGTAAGATAAAAGACAAAAGCTACTTGATAAATCTCGAGTAGCTTTTGTTTCTTCTTGTTACAGAAAAAGTTTACCTCTTCTTTTTGCGCAGTTGAATAAGCTGTCCCTCGCTTACCTTATCACCTTTTTCCATCTGATTGTATCTATACAGACGACTCATTTTAACACCATACTTTTGAGAAATGTAATGCAATGTTTCGCCGGGCTTTACTAGGTGCGATGGGTGTTTACGGTGCGCTTTGTTTCGTTTCGATTGCAAATAAATATGTTTGTAATCTTGGGCACGGGCATTCTCGGGCAGGTCGTTGTAAGTATAAAGTTCCCAACTCTTCAAACCAAATTCCTTGCTAATATCCTCAAAAGAATCTCCTTGTTGCACCGTTACATATTTAACTCCATTATTAAGTTCTACCTGATGCGAGGGAAAAGCATTAACCGTAAAATTGTCGTTGGCTAAGCGTTTAGATTCTGGCTTATTCGTGTCTTTATATTCTTTCACAAATGTTCCGCCCAAATCAAATCGGTGTAATTCATTTTCTTCGATAATGCGAATCAAATGATGAGCATATTGAGGATCTGTGGCATAACCCGCTTTTTTTAAACCTTTAGCCCATCCCTTATAATCCGTAGGATCCAAATCAAAAAGAGAGGTATAACGCGTTTTGGCAGTTAAAAAATCAGAATGGTCGATATAAGATTCATATACAGATTTATAGCTTCTAAAACATTCGCCTCTGGCATCGTCGTCGTGATAAACTTTTTTTCCACTCCAATCGGTATGGCATTTTATTCCAAAGTGGTTATTAGATTTACGAGCCAAAACAGAGTTACCATTACCCGACTCTAACAAACCTTGAGCTAATGTAATACTGGCAGGTATGCCTACCCTGTTCATTTCATTGACGGCCAGCTTATGGTATTTTTCGATATACTCGCTTTTTGTAATGACACCTTGCGCCGAAAGCAAAACAGGAATAGTTAACACAGCGAATAAAAATGATTGGCGAAGTATTTTTCTCATTGTAAAAAATAATTTTTTGAATCCCGGCAAATATAACCAATTTAATTTGTCGATAACAATTGGATTTTTGGATATGTTGTCTAACTTAAACCCTTGCAACCATACATGCCAAACCTAAATAACGTTTTAAAAAAACAATTATTATAAGCGAATGAAACGAGCCCCCGAAAGGTAGGGACAACCTGTCCCGCAGCATTGCGGGAGGCATCGAATATCATATATAAATAAATAATTTTAACAAGATGAAACTGATACACATAACCACCGAGATAAAACAATTTGGGAATTGGGACGAACTACCCGTTGATGAAAAAGAATTACTAAAAAAAGCGAGGCTTGCTGCCCAAAAATCATACTCACCCTACTCCGGATTTAAAGTTGGTGCGGCTGTTTTATTACAAAACGGAGAAGTTATTACGGGCAACAACCAGGAAAATGCTGCCTATCCATCCGGGCTCTGTGCCGAACGAACCGCCATCTTTTGGGCTAACTCGCAATACCCCGATGTGCCTGTAACAAAAATTGCCATCACCGCTTTTAAAAACGGCGAAACAGTTTCTATCCCCGTTGCCCCCTGTGGAGCGTGCCGCCAGGTTATGATTGAAACTGAAGCTCGTTTTAAAACCCCTGTAAAAACAATATTAGATAGTAACGGAGAAATTTGGGTAATAGAAAAAGCGAGTGATTTGTTGCCTTTGTTTTTTAATGGGAAGGATTTGGAATAGCAAATGGCCGATGGCTAATAGCTATTAGCCAATAGCAATCAGCTAAAAAACGTTCTCAAACTCCCGCCACAAAGCATCCTCCTTAGGCACTGGTGCTGTAATAACAATATGCTCCTTGGTTACCGGATGCTGAAACTCAATTTTGCGTGCATGAAGATTGATACCACCCACTTTATTTGAACGGGGTGCACCATATTTTAAATCGCCACGGATAGGACAGCCTATCTTGGCCAGTTGGGCGCGTATCTGATGGTGACGGCCTGTCTCCAAATCCACTTCGAGCAGGTGGTAATTGGCCGAACTTGAAATTAATCTATAATTTAATATAGCTTCTTTTGATTTTTTACGAGCGGTATCGTAGGCATTGGATCGGTTTTTTTCCTCATTTTTTATCATGTGATGAACAAGGCGCCCGGTATCGCTTTCAGGAAGATTTTTTACCACAGCCCAATATGTTTTTGAGACCTCACGATCTAAGAACATTTTACTAAGCCGTGTAGCTGCTTTGCTGGTGCGTGCAAATAATATCACTCCGCTCACAGGTCTGTCAATTCGGTGCACCACACCTAAATAAACATCACCGGGCTTGTTGTATTTCTTTTTTATATAATCTTTTACCTTATCCGATAAAGCTATGTCCCCGGTTTTATCTCCCTGCACTACCTCGTCATTTGCCTTATTTATAGCAATTATATGATTGTCTTCAAAAAGTATTTCCATTTTTTCAGTGAACTGTTAATTGTGATAAATTGAGCTAAACCCAATTTTATATACTAATCCTAAATTTTCAGCAAAGTTAATCAAATTATTCCTCAATTACTTTGCAATGAATAAATCACAAAAAAGAACATCATCACAACTTTGTCATGATTTGAATGTTATAAAACCATAATCTACCATCAAAATTTAAATAAACATGAAGATTAGAATAACTATCCTACTTATAATTATAACTCTTTCATCAGCCCATGCTCAACAAGTGTTGCCAATCGGTAGTACGGCACCCGATTTTACCGCTGTGACAGCACAAGATAAAACGATAAATTTATCAGAAGTTATTAAAAACAAACAAGTCGTCTTGATGTTCTATCGTGGCCAATGGTGCCCCTATTGCAACAAACAAATGAGCGAATTGCAAGACTCCTTGCAATATATCCACGATTTGGGTGCAACAATTATTGCCATCACACCCGAAAAACCGGAGGAGATTGTCAAGACTGTTGAGAAATCTGGGGCATCTTTTGATATTGTTTATGACGAAAACCATCATATAATGGATGCTTACAAGGTAACTTTTAACCTATCCAAAGATTTAAATGCCAAGTATAAAGCATGGGGTATCGACATCAACAAAACCAACGGAAACGATGATTTTGCCTTACCCGTTCCGGCAACTTATATCATAGATAAAAATGGAAATATCAAAGGTTCATTTTTTAACGAGGATTATAAAAAAAGGATGAGTGTTGCTAATATCTTAGAAGTATTGAAACAATAACCATCATTCCCCCATAAACTCAAAAACAAGTTTTCGCGAACTTTCAATTGGTACACCATTTATTGTTGACGGTGTCCATGTTTCGGCTTTAAGTTTACCTTCTATCTGTAACAAAAACGCCGCATCTATCTGAGGCTCTGCTTGGACTTTGAGTACCTCACCTTTGGTTGAAACAAACAGCTCAACAATGACCTTTATTTTTTCCCCTTTAGGGATGTCAGGATATCTCATGCTTCGTTCAATTTTTCGCACCAGTTTTTTTATTCCTCCGTCAGGTTCCGGAAGCAAGATGCTATCAACTGATTTAACATTCGATACTTCTTCGTTTACAACTGCGCTATTCTTAGCATTTCGTTTTTTTCTTTGCGTTCCATAGCCCACCACCACCTCGTTCAACGCCATTTGATCAGGCTCCATCATTACCTCACCCAAACTATCATCTTTTACCACAGCTATTTTGTCCTTAAAACCAATATAGCTTAGTTGCAGTATTGCACCATTTTGTGGAGCTTTTATTGCAAAATTACCATCCATATCACTTATAGCACTATTATCCGCCAAAGCCTCTGATCTTAAACCGCCTAAAATTGAATGGGTAACACTGACGCCCGGCAAAGGCATCCCACTTTCATCCACCACCCTACCCCGGAAAAACACTAATAAAGTATCACTCGATAATGAAGATGTTCCTCTTATCATCATTGCCCTTGGTTGATTAATCTCATCATTTTCAACAGTGCCAATATCAACGTTCGCTAAAAAATCCTCTGATTCTTCTTCCATAAGCAACATGGTATCGGAAATTGGCAAAGGTTTTTTATCTTTTAAACTAAGCTCTTGATCCAATCTTTTAGCTTGCGCAAAGCTTTTATTTGCTTTTGGCTTTTCTGAGGATGGCGAGGCTACAATCTGTTGCAAACTCATCTGCTCTTTAGTCTCCAATATTTCATCGACACTTTCTTCGATACTATCTATTTCACCCTTTTTTTTCTTTGAAAAAACCGGAGGTTCATCCTTTTGTGCTTTTTTATTTTGCACCTCAAGCCTATCAGTCACCAAGCCTTGGGTTTGCTTTCTTTGATCAATCATCCATAAAGTACCTGCTCCCAATAAAATAAGTATGGCTGCAGCAACTCTCATCCACACGGGCACAATCCGCAATTTATCTTTCTGTTTTATCCGTGCACGAAGCTTCAAAAGTTCCTTCTCAATTTCCGAGGAGCTCATATTTTGGTAACCTTCCACCGCATCCATCAAAAAAGGGTCGGCTTCCATCCTCCGTTCAAAGACATAAGCATCCCGCTCCGACATCTTATTGTCCAGATAATCCAGAATTTCTTTTATATGGAAATCTTTATTTTGCATTATTTCCCAAGCACATTTTTAAATTACGCTTTGCATTCTGAATATAGCTTTTTACCTTTTTCACCTCTATACTCATCTCCTCCGAAATTTGCTGGTAGCTCAATTCCTGAAAATAAAAAAGTTCGATACTTTGTTTTTGTAGGGCTTTCAATTTCTCGATACATACTTTTAAAGCTTCCTCGTTTTTTTCTTGTACTTCCTCATCAATAGGATGCACCGTATATTCCGATTCCATAATTTTACCCTCATAAAAACGCTCATCACTTAAGGAGATGGTGGGGTGCTTATTTTTTCTCAGCTTCATTAAGCAATGATTTTTGGCCACCACATACAGCCATGGCCTAAAATTATCCACTTCTTTGTACTTTAAAACATTTGCAATGTGTTCAAAAATTTGAATAACAGCATCCTGAGCCAAGTCGCTGTGCTTTAAATATTTTAAACACACCCCGAACACTAAATCCATGTAACGGGCGTATAAATCGCCCAATACATCAAGCTTGGCCGATATTCTGTAAAGCTTTAGTATTTCCTCATCCGAGGTTTCTTTATTTCTGGAAAAAACCGATAACATATAAACTGTTCTTGGCTATAAATATATAAAACCCTATCCGATTTAAACTATAAACAATTTGATGTTTCAATATATGATTTGCGACGCCATAAAAGGACTTTAAAGTCCCTTATTTATTATAGCATTCAAAAATTTAAATTACATAGCTGATAATGAATACCGTCGAACGGGTTGTTATTTAGAACAGCTTAATTTTATTTAATCTAAATAGTTTATTAATTTTGCAGGCTCAATCTCTTGTTAAGCTTATTTTTAACCTTAACAATAACAATGAACCTTAATGATTATCACTTGTTAGGGGGTAAATAGATAGCGCGAATTATGGCACAAGATAAAGATCAGATATTAGAAGAAGTTACCGCTAATGAATATAAATACGGTTTCTCAACCGAAATTGAAACGGATACCATACCCAAAGGTTTAAATGAGGATGTGGTTCGGATTATTTCGGCCAAAAAGAATGAACCCGAATGGATGTTAGAATATAGACTAACAGCTTTTGCTCATTGGAAAACCATGAAGCAACCCGATTGGGCTAAGCTTAACATAGCTGAAATTGACTTTCAGGATATCATATATTACGCTGCTCCAAAGCAAAGACCTAAATTGGACAGTATGGACGATGTGGATCCCGAACTGCGGGCAACCTTCGAAAAATTGGGCATTTCGTTAAATGAGCAAAAGGTACTGGCAGGTGTTACTGGTGTTGCCGTAGATGCCGTTATGGATAGCATATCAGTCAGCACTACTTTTAAGGAAACACTGGCCGAAAAAGGAATTATATTCTGTAGTTTTAGCGAGGCCGTGCAAGAGCATCCCGACTTGGTAAAAAAATATATGGGCTCTGTAGTTCCTTACACCGATAATTTTTTTGCTGCACTTAACAATGCGGTATTTAGCGATGGCTCTTTTGCTTATATTCCTAAAGGCGTACGTTGCCCTATTGAGCTCTCTACGTATTTCAGGATTAATGCCATGAATACCGGACAGTTTGAACGCACCTTAATTGTGGCCGAGGAAGATAGCTACGTTAGTTACCTCGAAGGATGTACCGCCCCACAACGGGATGAGAACCAGCTCCACGCCGCCATTGTAGAAATAGTGGCCATGCAACGTGCCGAAGTGAAATATTCAACGGTTCAAAATTGGTATCCCGGCGATAAAAACGGCAAAGGAGGTATTTATAACTTTGTTACCAAAAGGGCTTTGTGTAAAGGCGATTATTCAAAAGTGATGTGGACTCAGGTAGAAACTGGATCGGCTATCACTTGGAAATATCCCAGCTGTATTTTGATGGGCGACCACTCCGAGGGTAAATTTTATTCCGTAGCAGTCACCAACAATTACCAACAGGCCGACACGGGTACCAAAATGATTCATATTGGCAAAAATACACGGAGTTTAATCGTATCGAAAGGTGTATCTGCTGGAAAAAGCCAGAACAGTTATCGCGGTTTGGTGCGGATAAACAAAAGAGCCGAAAACGCGCGTAATTATTCGCAATGCGACTCGTTGTTAATGGGCGATCAATGTGGAGCACACACTTTCCCCTATCTCGAAATAAACAATAGCACCGCAGTAGTAGAACATGAGGCAACCACCTCAAAAATTGGTGAAGACCAAATATTCTATTGCAATACCAGAGGTCTTTCTACCGAACAGGCCGTTGGGCTGATAGTAAACGGGTACGTTAAGGAGGTAATCAACCAGTTGCCTATGGAATTTGCCGTGGAAGCACAAAAATTATTGCAAATTAGTTTAGAGGGAAGTGTTGGATAATTTACTAACAAAAAAACTTACTCATATAGAATTGAAGAACTAAATTTGCAACTCTGTAATAACTTTAATTTATTTAATTATAAACAATCAAATAATAGCAAAAAGTAAACATCTTGGTAACCCATGTTTGTGACAGACGAGTTAGCTCGCAACAAACAGGTGTTATCTCTGCCTAACGGACGGTAGGTTGATACTTGATACTAACATCTTGATTCTAATTTAACAACAACATGCTGGAAATAAAAAACTTACACGCTAAAATAGACGACAAGGAAATATTAAGAGGAATCAACCTGACCGTAAAACCGGGCGAAATACATGCTATCATGGGACCAAACGGCTCTGGAAAAAGCACCTTATCGTCGGTACTTGCAGGAAGCGATGTTTATGAGGTGTCAGAAGGATCGGTCAGTTTTTATGGCAAAGACTTGCTGGCCTTGCCTGCCGAGGACAGAGCCAGAGAAGGCTTATTCTATAGCTTTCAGTATCCGGTAGAAATACCCGGAGTAAGCATGGTTAACTTTATGCGCACGGCCTTAAACGAACACCGCAAATACAACAACTTAAAGCCTTACACAGCCGGTGAGTTTTTGAAGCTGATGCGCGAAAAAAAGAACCTGGTAGAAATAGATTCCAACCTGACCAACCGATCGGTAAACGAAGGCTTTTCGGGTGGAGAAAAAAAGAAGAATGAAATTTTTCAAATGGCCATGCTAGAGCCCAGAGTAGCCATTTTGGACGAAACGGACTCAGGCCTCGATATTGACGCCCTTCGTATAGTGGCTAATGGAGTAAACAAATTAAAATCGAAAGATAACGCCACCATCATCATTACGCACTACCAACGATTACTGGATTACATCATTCCCGATTTTGTACACGTACTTCACAACGGACGCATAGTTAAATCTGCTGGTAAGGAGCTGGCTTTTGAACTAGAAGAAAAAGGTTACGACTGGATTAAAAAAGAATTTGAAGATTAAATCCACAGAAACAATGATTAGCAATAAACAAAAGCAGTTTTGAGCAATCATACATTTTTTGAACATTACAAAAAAGTTTTACAATGAACATGGTGGATACAGAAATAAAAACAGAACAAAGATATACATCTCTTTTTTCGGAGAAGAGGGAGGTTTTGGACGGACAGGTTTCACAAACCATTGCCTCACACCGCGACAAGTCTATCCGACTATTTGAGCAACAAGGAATTCCAACAAAAAAAGTGGAGAGCTATAAATACACCAATATGCTCCCCATGTTCGAGGAACATTACTCCTATGATTTTGAACACAAGGTATTTAAGCAGGATTTATCCCGAGTTTTCAGGTGCGATATACACGACCTGGACGCCACTACGGTTTATCTAATTAATGGATGGTATTACCGCCAAAATAAGTTGCCCACACTACTACCCGAAGGTGTTTTAATGGGTAGCTTGGCTGAATTTTCAAAATCGCACCCCGAAATTTTTGAAGCCCATTATAACCAGTACGCCAAAAATGAAGAAGACAGCTTGGTAGCCCTAAACACGGCCTTTGCTCAGGATGGATTTTTTATTTACATCCCAAAGGGAGTCGTGGTAGAAAAACCCATTCAAATTGTTAACATCATGCATTCCGATGCCGATTTAATGGCTTTCCCGCGTAATCTGGTTATTTTAGAGGAGAATGCTCAGGCAAAAATTTTGATGTGCGAACATACCGCTACCGATTACAAATTTTTACTATCGGCCGTTACAGAGGTTTATGTGGATAAAAACGCTGTTTTTGATATTTATAACATTCAAAATCAGCACAACCTCACAACCAATGTCTCGTCAATTTTTATTAAGCAAAAAGAGCATTCAAGTGTTTTAACGCACAATTTAACCTTGCATACCGGACTTACCCGCAACAACATTCATGTGCACATGGATGATGAGCATTGCGAAGCGCATGTGTATGGCTTGTTTATATCCGATAAAAA
>JAGXIP010000204.1 GCA_024635585.1 Saccharicrinis sp.
ATATCCTACGCACAATAGACTAAATGGTTATAATTTTATGTTATTTGTCATGGTTTTTGTACTGGTATTTTGATAAAAAGACGATTTACTTCGGTGAAAAACAAATATTCTTTATATTTACCCTATTCGTAAATAAATTAACGTGTGCTGTATGAAAATTCCCTTAAATAAAACAGAATATGCCAATGATATTGCTGCAATTTTAGGTGAAAGTAGGCCTGTTACTTTCCAAAAAGGGGAGGTAATAATTAAAGCAGCCGCACCTTGCACAAATGTTATTTATCTGGAATCGGGATTGGTTAAAGTAATCCAAGAAAACCAGAATGGTAAAACTAACATACTCCAAATAAACAATGAGGGACAATTCATAGGCATAATCTGTATGCTATGCAATTTGGAAAACGCCTACACATGCATTGCTTTAAATGACGTTAAGGTGAGCTACATAACGCTTACTCAGTTTAGCGAATACTTAAGAAAGAATATGGATTTCTATGCATATATCACCAAGGAAACCTTATTGATATTACAAAAAAATATCAATCGACTGATTACCATACATAACAAACAATTGCCCGGTAGAGTGGCAGATGTGATACTCTATTTTTTTGAGCTTTATAATCAATCTAAAACTTTTGAGTTTCCTCTAAGTCGTGAAGAACTTGCACAATTTGCTTGTACCACAAAAGAAAGTTTTATCCGCACACTCACAGAATTTAAAAATGACAAAATAGTAATACTAGATAGCAAGAAACTCACTATAAATAGTCTGGAAATTATACAAACTTTGAGTCGGTTGGGATAAAAAAAAGGCAGATGAACATACCATCTGCCTCAATCAACTATTTACTACACAACTAACACATTCTCTATTATTTCTTACTTTTCTTTCTCAAGGATTGTTTTAGTTCATTAAATTCCTCCTTAATATCATCGCCCAATTCCTCCATGTTTTCATCAATGTCGTCGCCTGTTTTCTTAGCCCATTTTTTAATATTATCGCGCAGCTTGCGGCTTTCTTCCTGAATATCGTTAAAGGCTTCCCTTGTTTCACTTTTAACGTTGTTACCTTCCTTGTTCATATCCTTGCGAATATCCTCCATCGATTCGTCAAACTTGTCGAGCTCTTTTTCTACTTTCTCCGAAAAATTAGGATCGTCCTCAGATATTTCATCAAGCCTGTCGTTCAATTTTTCGAGTTCAGTTTTGGCCTTTTCCAATGGAGTTTCTTTTTTATTGTCCTCACATCCATAAAAAATACCCACCATAAATATGGCGGCAATTGCAACTGTTATGCTAAATTTAGTTTTCATCATTTTACTGGTTTTAAATTTTAAAAATTTCATTGTCGATAAGCCTTATCGCAAAATAATGCCAAAAGAGGTAAGAAATTGTTGGTTCTACTATATGGCTTTGATTTAATGCGCGTTACAATCGTTCTAATTTTATTTTATTTATTTTTTTTGAGGTAAACAACTGCTATTGGGGTGTGAAGCTAATTACTCAACCTGTGTAAAAAATCGAATGATTTAGTGTTTTATTAAGAGCTCCAAAAAATCAACTGATATAGGTTTTTGAATAAAAGCACTTACAAAAGGATACTGCATAACCCTGTCGCGATCTTCTTTTTTTTGGGATGAGGTGCACACATAAATCTCAACGGCCTTTTTCTTTTCTTTAAGTAATTGGAATCGTCTTAAAAATTCAAAACCGTCCATTTGCGGCATGTATAGGTCTAGTACTATATATTTTGGTAGTTCTTCTAACGGTTTCGAATTAAGATAGTCCAAACCATCGTTAGCATTGTTAAAATATAGAAAATAATCTGTCAACTTTTTACGCTCCATTATAAGGTTATAATTTTGCACCAAGCTTTTATCATCGTCTATATATAGTATCTTTTTATAATTCGCCTTCATAATCATCCTCCGTTCCTTTTACAATTTCGATATTGAAACACCAACATCCGTTCCAAAAAGGAAAAAGGCCGAAAGAACACCGTGTATAACAGTTTCAATAGAATTACCGTATTGTTAACTTGATGGTATCTTTGTCTATAGGTTGATAAAGATTACATGAGAGTGATGGAAATGAATATAAAAAATGATAAGTTGGACATTCTAAATGAAACTTTAGTTGCGGATAATTAATGAAGAACTGGTGATAACCAACACCTTCCATTGAAATTCAATATAATTACATATCTATATCGTACAATTTAATTTTGTTATACAAGGTTTTACGGTTGATGTTAAGCATTTCGGCGGCCTTTGACTTGTTGTATCCTGCCTCCTGAATGGTTTTTACAATTAACTGTTTTTCAATTTCGTACGAGGCAATTTTTAAAATAGAGTTCGATTCAACTTCCATGGCTCCATTTACCGGATGCGCACTGGGCTCAGCATATACTATTTCGTTGGGTAATACATCCTTTTCTATCCTGTTGCTATTGCTCATAAGCACCGAGCGTTTGACAACATTTTTTAGCTCGCGCAAGTTACCATACCACGGATATTTCATGATTATCTGCTCCACTTCGGGAGAAAAACCAGATATTTCGGTATGTAAATCGGCATTGGCTATTTCTAAAAAATGGGATGCAAATAACAATATATCTTGTGCTCTGTGGCGCAGGGCGGGCAATTTAATATTAAACTCGTTCAAACGATGAAACAAGTCTTCCCTGAACTTATTTTCTTGTAGTTCGGCATGTAAATTCTCATTAGTGGCGGTAATTATACGTATGTCGATGTTCTGCGATATTTTATCGCCCACTTTGGATACCACACGTTCCTGCACCACCCGCAACAACTTTAATTGTATATCGTAGCTTAGGTTTCCTATTTCGTCCAAAAACAAGGTTCCACCATGTGCGCGCTGAAAAACACCCTCTTTATCGTTTATAGCACCGGTAAAAGAACCTTTAACATGACCAAACAACTCACTGTTGGCCAATTCTTTAGGTATAGCTCCACAATCAATGGCCACAAATGGTTTATTTTTACGCTCGCTATTTTGGTGAATAAAACGCGCTATGTACTCTTTACCTGTTCCGGTTTCGCCCTCAATTATAACAGACATATTAGTGGGTGCCACTCTTTTTGCCTGTGCAATCACCTGTTTTATTTGCGAACTTTCGCCAACAATAAAATCGCTATTCAGATGAGTTGGTGTTTCTGTTACTATTGAAGGTGCCTTTTTTTCAAAAAGCGTATTCACTACATTAATTAATTCGTTTTGCTGTATGGGTTTAGTAATGTAATCGGTAGCGCCCAATTTCATTAATTGCACGGCTACTTTAACATCGGCATAGGCCGTAATAATTACAACAGGTGTATTTGGCTTTTGCATCTTGATTTTTTTCAACAATTCCAAACCACTGGTATCCGGTAAACGGAAGTCGCAAAGCACCAAATCAAAATTTTGCTTTTTAAGCAGCTCTTGGGCACTTTGGCCAGAAAAAGCTGTGTTGACAACGTAGTTATTTTTTTCGAGATACTTTTTTAATATTTCACAAATAAATGTATCGTCGTCTATAAGTAATATTTTCTTCATAAATTTAGAATTAAACAAAAGACTGATAGATAAGAAATAACAGACTACGAACACAGCTACACTGAAACGCAGACAGCCATCGACCAAAATCTTACGCATGCGCCATAGCTTCAACGTAGAAGAATGGCTTTGGACGAGTTTTTTCTATAAATTATCTTTTTATTTCCCAATAATCATGGGTGTAACATATTTTTAAAGTTTTGCTGCTTTTGCTTTGTTTATGGCTTCGTAAATCATTTTTAGTGCTTGTTCCGTTAATATCGGCAGTCTTTCGTACTTCTCATCCCGTAAGGCCAAAGCTTCTATTTCCTCAAAAGTAGATGCTATTTTTCTCATTGCAAAATATTTGAAGGATGGAATAGCCTTATGTGACCGTTCGCCCAATGTTTTCCATTCGGCGCTATCTATATTAACAGTAAAAAACTTAGCTAGTTCTTCGGCATTTGTAATAAAATTGTCAATCATCTTATTGTAAAAATCCTTGTCGTTTTCTGCGGTTCGCAACAATTCACTGGTGTCAAATACATCTTCGCTATCAGTAATTTGTATCTCTTGCACCAACAAATCCTGAACATTTTGACTATTCGCATTTGGCTTTAATGATAACGCGTTGCATAACTTATTGTATAGTTCCACTTCACCGAAGGGCTTAATTAAATAATCATCGAACCCTGCTTTTTGATTTTTTTTAATATCGCCTGTAAGTGCATTGGCCGTTATACATAAGGCAGGTGATTTTTGGTTAGGACAATTTGCATTGGCACGCATACTTTTTATAACTTGTACGCCATTTTTTTTGGGCATGTTAATATCAAGTAAAACAAGGTCAAATATATTGTTTTGCAACTCATCCAGAGCATGTTGTCCATCTTTTACCATAACAATATTCAAACCCAAATTACTTAAAATGGTACTACTCAGTAATAAACTATGTTCATCATCATCGGCCAACAGTAATTTTTTATTTTTAAGATGATTATCCTCCAGTTCATAGCGATTTTCATTTTTAACTACCTGCTTATTAGGAGCCTTTTTTAATGCTATGCTCAGTTTAAAACTCGATCCAACGTTTAATTTGCTTTGTACAGTTATGGCTCCATCGAGCAAGTGGCTTAGTTTTTTACTGATACCCAAACCTAAGCCAGCTCCTCCCATTGTATTTCGTGTAAGTATTTTGCCTTGTTCAAAAACATCGAAAATATGAGGTAAATCTTTTTTTGCAATCCCTCTGCCCGTATCAGCAACTGTAAATAGTAATTCAACCTTATTCTTCGAATCGCTTAGCACCTTGTACGAAAATTTAACATGACCCTTATCGGTATATTTAATGGCATTTATCAAAAGATTCATTAATATCTGCCTCAATCTGTAGGCATCGCCTATTAATATATCAGCTACGGTTTCGTCCTTTTCGACAATAAAAGCCAAGTTTTTCTCTTTTGCTTCAATAGTACACAGTTCGCTTAGTTCGTTTATTAAATCACTTAACGAAAAGGGCACTTTTTCAATATAAACACGACCCAACCCAAGCTTAAATAAAAAAACAATTTCATTTACTAAATACAGCAGCTGATCCGAGGCTTTTTCGATTAAATTAAGATGGTGCTGTTGTTCATTAGTTAAGTTTGATTGTTTAAGCTGCTCGGTAAAACCCATTACCGAATTAAGCGGTGTGCGCATTTCGTGGCTTAGGTTGGCTATAAATATCGACTTTGCCTTGTTGGCATCTTGCGCATCCTTTTTGGCTTTTCTGAGCCGCCCTTCTAGCTCTTTATCCTGCGTTACGTTTTGAACAATCAAGACACCGGCTACGGTATTGTTGTTTGCATCGGTTATGGGTTTCGCCACCAAATAATACAACTCGTTTTTAAAACGAACCTCACCCTCAGTGGCTTCACCGCTTATGGCCTTATGATAAAAAGGAAACAAGCTACGTTGGGTCTTTTTGTCCATCACCTCAAACAGAGTTTTACCCACTAAATCACTGTTTGACAGGTTAAAGCGCTCCTTTTCTCTACCACCAACCATAATATAACAGTAATTTTTATCAAAAAGATAAACATCCATTCCAGGCAAGCTATCCAGCATAATGCGTTGATAGTCGGCCAATTCCTGCTCCCGATTATTTTTAAAGGTTAGAAACAAAACAATTCGGTCACTAGCAAAGTTGCTGGCTTTAGCATTTACCTCCATAAGGCAATCACTTTCAACACTATCGGTATTGGCAATATTAATCTCTAAAACTTGGTTCTTCTGTGTTCGTTGTACTTGAACTAAACAAGCTTTTAACTTATCCAAGTCGCCCTGATTCATCAATTCGCTTATACAGATATTTTTTTTTCTGGCTTTTAGCGAACCCGGAAAAAAATAGGAAGGACCGGAGCAATGATGAATTTTAAATTGAGAATCGCAAATAATAATACCGTCGTAATGTATGTTTTGTTTTTCAATATGACTGGTAGTTTCACAACCCGCTCCTTTTAATTTATGCAAACGTATCTTTTCAGATTGATTAAAAAGCCAGCTTTCCACATGTTCCAGTGCCTCAACGCTACTTTGTTGATCATTAACAAAGTCGTTTAAATAAGTATCCGCTACTTTAAGCTGTTGCTCCAATATTTTGAATTTATTGTGCATTTATGATGGTGTAAACTAGAGTTATTACTAAATTATTTTTAAAAATAAATAGGTTAAAAAACTTCATACTTCTAAAGCAAACAAATTACATATTTTTTTGCTAATTAGACTACAAAACATCATTTCTTAAATCTTAAAATCGTATAATTTAAAAGCTGCAAATGAGTAGGCAATACCCCATCATGTATAAATTAAGTATCAATATAAAAACTAATTTTTTTACTTCTAAAACATAACTACACATGGAGCCTAGTGCGAAGATACTTAAAATAAACTTGTTACGTTGCGTTATAAGTTTTAACTTAAGCAAAATAAATTTTCTATATATACGCTATTGCTCGGTTATTGCAGTATACAAATTGTTTAACTAAAATATGATACGATGAAAGTAATAGGAATAGTATTAGTGATCTTAGGCATTATTGGAATTGTTGTATTCGGCATACAAGCCATCAACGATTCAGAATCATTTAACCTTTTTGGTTTAGATATTGCCGTTAGCAAGGCCAACTGGACACCATTAATTGTAAGTGCCATTGTTACGGTGGTGGGTGCATTTATGAGTACGAGAAAAGCCTAAGGCAAACTTACTGCCTTCAGGCAATTTTTATAGGTAGAATTATGAAAAAGACAAAATTTAATTTAACAACAGTTATTGCAATAGTGATAGCTGTTGTTTTTTTTGTATTTGTCGCATCTTTTGTTTTAAAAATTTATTTGGAACGGCAGATAAACGACATCACATTTAATGGATTCACAATAAAAACACAAACAGTTAATGTAAACTTGCTGCAGCGACAGATAGCCGTAAACAATATTGAAATTACAGATTCAGCAAAACTTGCCACATTAAGTATTGATAAAGTAGATATAAAGGGCATCCATATTTTTGCTTTGGTGTTCAATGGAAATATTGGTGCAGCCGAGCTTATTCTACAAAACCCCAACTTACATGTAGATACGGCATTTTTTAAAAGCGCCGCTATTAAAAAAACGGGTTCCCCAACAAATAATAGCAAAGAGCTGAATATTGAAACGCTGATTATTAGCGAGGCCAAAATACTTTTTGTTTCTTCAGACTCATTAAAAAAAGATACCCTTTTTTATACTCGTTTGAACGTGAGTATAGACAAGCTGAACAAAAATGGCCATCCAAACAAGTATAATTATCAAGGTACGTCCTTCGATCGCTTGCAATTTTCGCTACTGGGTGGTAGCTATAATTTCTCCCAAGGTCTTTACTCCTTCCAATACGATAGCCTCAGCTACGATTCGGAAAAAATGAATTTAAATATTGATACGCTGAGACTGAAATCACTTTACTCTGAATATAAAATTGGCCAAAAAACAGGTTTCGAGACCGATTGGTTTGATTTTACCTTTAGCAAACTAAATTTTAATAAAATTCAACTGAACAGCTTGTTGAACCATACAGCTTTAATTTTATCCGAAGGAAGAATTGGCCGTTTTGAGGGACGAGCCTTTAAAGACAAGCGACTGCCATTCCCAGACAAACCAGATACAAAACTTCCCATGGAGATGCTCAACGGTCTTCCGATAGCAGTGCATTGCGATTCATTTATTATTGATATGGCAAGGGTTGAATATGCTGAGCGCGTGGACGATTCGGACAAAGCTGGTAGTGTTTACTTTGATGATTTAAGCGCCCAGATGTACGAATTGAGCACCATAGACAGCCTGATTACCAAGCCCACAACCATGAAAGCTCAGGCCAGAGTAATGGGGCAAGCCTTATTAGAGGCCTCTTTTAACTTCCCCAATAAAAAATACCCAACTCCATACCGTGCTTATGGAAAAATGGGGCCAATGCCAGTTCATCCATTTAACACCATCATAAAACAGAATGCTTTTGTCAAAGCCGATCAGGGCCATATTAAAGATCTCTCATTCGATTTTAGTTATACCAATGATACATCAGGGGGAAAACTGATTTTTGAATACGAAGACTTAAAAATTACGGTACTGAATAAAGATGATTTCAGTAAAAAAGATGTCACCTCCTTTATTGTTAATTCCGTTGTGCTGCATAAGGATAATTTACGCGACGATAGAAATTTTCGTGAAGGCACTATCAGCTTCGAGAGAGACAAGAAGAGATCTATTTTTAATTATTGGTGGAAGTCCGTTTTATCAGGAATTAAAACCATTGCCATTTTTTAGGAACGTTTGGTTCAGTGAGTAAAACCCTACACACAATAGCCTAACAGCTACACAAAAAGACAGTTTAATATATTTTCCAGTCCTAATAATCAACTACTTACGAATAAACTCACTTTTTGGCACAGTTTTGCTTGTATATGATACACAGAGTCATTAGGTATAATGAATAGCTGACTCGAGATAAGTATTTCAATTATTAACTTTTAAATAGAAACGTTATGGACAAATTACAGATTAAAGGAAACTGGAATGAAATGAAAGGAAAAATTAAGCAAAAATATGCTGGTTTAACCGATGATGATTTAACCTATGTAGAAGGTAAAGAAGATGAATTATTAGGACGCCTTCAGAAAAAAACAGGTAAAGCCCGTGAGGATTTAGTGGATGAAATTAACAGATTATAAGCTGATGAGATCCTTATTGTACATAATCGCGGTCATTCTTATAATAGGTTGGCTTCTTGGTTTCTTTGTTTATTCAGTTGGTTATCTAATTCACATTTTACTGGTATTCGCAGTAATTTCGATAATCATATCCATTATACAAGGAAGACGATTATAAAAAACAGAACAACCAAAAACGGATTTGAAAGAATCCGTTTTTTTTATGCCTACTCTACAAATGGGGAAACCTAGAAAATAAACACAATCAAGTTTAAACAAACTATCCTTGAATTATTTAATATTATTGATGCAATGCATCAATAATATTAAAGTTTCAGGGTTTGGAGAGAGCTCATGATAAAGAATGAAACTTTAATTTGAATGTATGCCATTGCCGTTGACTTCAGCCAACGGATAGTATTAAACCTTTAACGGCTTTAGCCGCATTTATTTGCGTTAAAATTGATTGAATAAATGTGGCTAAAGCCAATTACTTCATCCACTTTCCGCTGGCTGAAGCGAACGGAAATAGAAGGCACAATTTTATTCATCATCCTTCGTGTTTCTATCGATAGTAGCAATTTCAAAAGGGACCGCAAAGTTTAATACCGTATTGTTGTGCTTGTAATACTTGCTAAACTGATGTGTTAGCTCCACACCAAAATAAAAAATAAGGGAAGCATAATATATCCATATTAAAATAGCGATGAATGCCCCTGCTGTTCCATACACTGCACCCATATTACTATTTCCTACAACCAGTCCAATTAATAATTTACCCAAGGTAAAAAGTATGGCGGTAAACAAAGCACCAAACCAACTGGCACTCCACTTCACCCTTACATCGGGCAAAAAGCGGTATATAAAAGCAAAGACACAGGTAATTATTGCTAAGGATAAAGTTACATTGGTCAATTGTGCCAGGACAATAAATTTGGGGCTAAAATAGGTTGACAGGAACTCTTTTAAAAAAGCTATAGAAGCATCAATAACTAAGGATACCAATAAAACAAACCCTAAACTCAGTATCATTCCGAAAGATAAACCCCTATCCTTTAATAACTTAAATAAATTAGTTTTGATGTCGGATTTTACTTGTACCCGCCAAATATAATTAATAGAATTTTGAAGCGAGCTAAAAAGCGTAGTAGCGGATACCAGAAAAAAAACCAAACCTATAATGGTTGCAATAGTACTGTTTTCGCTAATCTGATAATTTTCAATGGCCTCCTTTAATAATGCAGTACTATTGGATCCCATGAGTATGTTGAGTTCTTCAAAAAGTTTTTCTCGGATGGACGCTTCGCCAGTTAGCAAACCAAATACAGAGATGATGATAATAATAATGGGAACAATAGAAAATATGGCAAAATAGGCTGTAGTGCCAGCCAAGTCAACTGGTCGGTTACTTCCAAAATTCAATGCTGAATTTTTAATTATCGTTAATATATCCGAGAATTTTCTTTTAATTCTACTTTTTTCCATTTCCTACTGCTTTCTTTATTTTATTCCACATAGGCTTTAAACTCATGCTGTGTTTTTCTACCCCATGAGGCCCTATTAAATAAGCAAAAGGTTTTAAATCGTTTACATTTTGCATAACAATTTTTGCAATGGCAAGCATGGGAATAGCAATTAGCATTCCTGCCATACCCCAAATAAGGTTACCCAACAACAAACTTATTATAATGGCCAATGGGTTGAGTTTAATGTTATTTGAAACAACGTTGGGTGTAATCACATTGTTTTCTAAAAACTGTACCGCGGTAAATAAAATTACAACCTTAAAAGCTGTTGGCAAGGGGTCCGGATTAGTAAGTATAACGTACAAAACCGGAAGTGAGCCACCTATAAAGGTACCAATATATGGTATTATATTTAATAAAGCTGCTAAAATGCCAAAGATGATGGCATATCGGACACCTATTATTAATAAACCCGACACATTTAAGACCGCTAAAATTAAAACTACGATTAAGAGCCCGCCCATGTAACTAGCCGTTACTGAGGATATTTGGCGTAGTACGTAAAGAGCCTTTGGCTTGTTTTTACGACCTACCAACCTAAAAATAAAATAAGCAACCTTGGTGCGATAATACAGCATGAAAAATACGAATACTGGAAGTACAAATAGCTGGAACAATGTGGTAGTAGTAGCAGAAAAAAGGGTTCCTGCTTTGTCTTCGGCAAATGATAGTAAGTTGTTAGTAATCTGAGTTAAATATTTATCTACAGTCGAATTGTTAAGGCCTAACCAATTAGCCAAAAACCCCTGTAAATCATCCACTTTTGTGTCTAATTGTTCTTTTATCTCAGTAAAGTCAACATTTGTATTTGATACTTGTACGGTAACAAAAACCGATATTCCACCTACTACAACAATGGTTGCCAATAACACCAGCATTATGGCTATAATGCGATGAACTCCACTTTTTTCTAACTTCGACACCAATGGAAACAACAAGTACATGATAAAAGTACTTATTGCAATAGGCACCAAAACATTTTTAGCCAAGATGATCGCTGTAATAAATATGGATAAAATAAACAATGTTAAGGCTGTTTTTAATAATATGTTTTGTTTCATACATTAAGAGTTTGAGGTACTGAAAAAACTATTTTTTATTTTCTATTTCGAAACGATTAATTTTTAATGGAATTAAATCGTCGAGCACTTTAGTCCAATACTCCGATCCATCCTGGCTCACTTTTCATCCTTTTAGCATCTGGATTTTCGGCCACTGCTAAATTAACCCTCGGCCAGTTTAATATCACCTCACCTACTACGGAACCGTTCAACAAAGCTGCCCAATGAACCGATAAATCAATTTTTTTAATGTCGATAAACGGTATAGGTATGCTATCTCCTGTTTGTTGGATGCTAAGCTTATGTATAACGTAAGCTCCTCTGTAAAGACTAAGATCCACATCATCAACACTTCCGGTGTATCCATCTAAATCTTGCAAGGTATTATTAACATCGTATTTAACAACAAAAGGCAGGGATATTCTAACTACAATTAATAAGACTATAGCGAATAAAAATATCTTCCATTTCTTGTTCATGCTATCACTGGTTTTTACACTGCGAAAAATTAGTTTATTTATTATACCATTTTTCTTTTTTAAACCTCAATTATATTTTGGGTGTATAATTTATTTCGCTGTCTGTATAGGACAATCCCCTTCGACCTTCCATCTAAGATATAATCTTCGCCTAAGGAACCATTACTTGCAGCGCATTTTCAATAATACTGGCATTTATTAGGTTCATACTTCCAATAACTTCGCCATCTACTTGCACAATCTCTTTTTTAGGGGTTTCAATACGTACGCTTTTAGCGCTAAACACATCAATATAATCTAATTGATGAATGGTTTTATTAAAAAGGGGAACAATCATTCCCAGCAAATGACGGATTGAGTATGCACGTACCAGCACAATTTCAAAAACCCCGTCGTCTGGCTTTCCCTTGGGATTGATGATGGCGCCTGTGCCGTATCGTGATGCATTGGCTAGTACCACCATGTAAGCCGATTTCAATATCTCCTGCCCGTCTATTAATAACTTAAACTTAAGTGGTTTGGCAGCCATTAATTCGCTCAGAAGGTGTTTGCCATATCCCCAAAATCCACGAACCGTATCTTTTTGGAAACGCTGCACCACATTGGCATTCACACCTATATCACTTAGATGTAATGAAATATGCTGGTCGTTCACCCTAATAACATCAATAGCTTTTGTACTACCGTGCACCACTGTTTTTAAGGCTTCTTGCATTTGGTTTGGGATACCGAGCTCCATAGCCAGCCCATTGGCCGATCCCACGGGTAAAATCCCCATTTTAATTGAGGTGTTGAGTAACAATTTACCCACCATGTTGCAGGTTCCATCGCCACCTGCCGCCACCACTATATCGGGCTTTAGCTTATTAATTAACTCCTCAACCGCAACCTCATCCGACTTTCCAGTAGTATTATAAACATGAACCTGGAAGTCCTCCTGCTTCGTATATTCACGTATTTGATTTTCAAGTGTATCCTTGTCCATATTGCCGGAGATGGGGTTAACCACAAAAATAATCTTCTCCTTTTTTTTAATTGGTTTGTTTGGCATGTGTTATGTATCTTTTGAATGTTATAGCTCTAATCTACAATAAAGAAGCCGATATATGCATAAACCATCCAACGAATTAAATTATTTAAAACCTAAAAACAGGAATCCTATCTCCCGTTTAAAGGTAAAGCTAAAGCAACGCTTGGGTTGGCTTGGAGTTCCAAAAATTATTGTGTAC
>JAGXIP010000205.1 GCA_024635585.1 Saccharicrinis sp.
ATGTTAAACTTTTATAAATTAAATCAACATATGAATACAGGATAAATAAAAAACTTGTTCTCTAATCCAAAAAAAGCTCGAATTATTAAAAGTATGAATTCGTGTTTACTAATAAAACAACTTAAATAATTTACAAATGAAAGAATATCAAATCCCGAGGAACTTTCGTTCAATCGTGTTGCCTTGCCTCTTTTTAGCTGTAATACTATCCTTCAGTCATTGTACTGAGGATAAGGAAATAGTACTGCCGACTTATGATCCTTCATTACCTGTTGAGATCAGTAATTTCACCCCTGATAGTGGTGGTGTAAGCACACAGATGCTTATTTATGGTTCCAACTTTGGAACTGACACATCACTAATTAAGGTATTTGTTAACGGAACCCGAGCCCCATTAATTGGTACAACGGGCTCTGAACTTTATGTTATGGTTCCCTCTAGAGCCGATACGGGTTACGTTTCTGTAGAAATAGGTAAGGGGGAAGTATTGAAAACCGTAGTTTCCGATAAAATATTTGACTATTTGTACAAACCCAGCGTGTCTACTTTAGCTGGTTTTACCGATAAAGATGGAAAAACAGCCATAGTGGACGGGCCTATTGATATAGCCCAATTTGAAGAACCTTATTGGTTGGCATTTGATCAGGAGAAAAATATTTATCTATTGGAGGAGTATCGCGGTTTAAGAATGATAGATAAAGATTTGACTACGGTAACCACCAAGTTTAGAACAGGTAGAGGCTTGGATCGACCAAGAACGATTTCTTTTTCTCCCGACTTTAAAACCATGTATGTTACTAACGACCAGGGTAGTTGGGATGGTATAGCAAGTGTGGAATTAACACCTCAAACTAATTTTACGGAATGGACTGCCACCATTTTCTCAAAGCAATGTAATGGAGGCGCAACACATCCTGAAACCGGTGATTATTTTTACAATAGCTATGAACAAGGATATGTTTATAAATGGCTTCCAGAAACCCAAACATCACAGCAATTATTCCGAATTGATGATGTTAGGTGGGAGTTTAACATCCAATTTGCCCCAAGTGGCGATTTCGCATACATCGTAGTAATTAATCAGCATTATATTTTAAAGTCTAATTTCAATCGTGAAACCGGTTTATTGGAAGCACCTACCCATTTTGCTGGTTCTCGTGGAGGTAGAGGCTATGCCGATGGGGTTGGCACAAACGCACGATTTGCGGAACCTCACCAGGGAGCTTTTGATGAAAACAACAATTTTTACGTTTGTGATAGAGTGAACCATTGTATCCGGAAAATTACGCCGGAAGGTATTGTAAGTACTTTTGCCGGGAGGGGCGAGAATCCGGGTTATACAGATGGAAAGCTAAGTGATGTTCAATTTGACCGCCCTAGTGGTATCATTTATGATAAGGATGACGGTACATTTTTTATTGCCGATCAAAACAATCGTTGTATTCGAGTTATAAGGACTGAATAATATTATTATAGAGATGAAAATGAAAATATATATATATTTAATCTTGTTCACATTGCTTTTTTCTTTAAATGCTTTTGCACAAGAAAAAGTAGTGATTACAGGAATTGTCACGGATAAAGATCAAGAGCCTTTAATAGGTGTTAATATTGTTGTTAAGGATAGGCCTGGTTTTGGAACCGTTACAGATGTAAACGGAAGGTACGAAATAGAAACTACACCATATAACATTTTGATTTTTTCGTATATCGGTTTTGATAATCAGGAATTCCCTATTACCGATAAAAGAATAATTGATGTAGTAATGCTAGATACGGAAGGTAGCCTAATAGACGAAGTTGTGGTAACAGGCACCGGCATTCAAAAAAAGGCCACAGTGTCAGGAGCTATAACTACGGTAAAAGTTGCAGATTTGCAAACGGCAACAACCAGTATTGCAAATGCTTTAGCGGGTAATGTAGCAGGTATTATTTCGATGCAAACTTCAGGTCAGCCTGGTGGAAGTCAATCCGAATTTTGGATTCGGGGGATTTCTACTTTTGGTGCCAGTGATGGAGCTCTTATATTAGTGGATGGTTTTGAACGCTCTTTTAATGAAATTAACATTGAAGATATAGAATCCTTTTCGGTATTAAAAGATGCCTCTGCTACAGCCATATACGGTTCCAGGGGAGCGAATGGAGTAGTTCTTATCACAACTAAAAGAGGTATTGCAGGAAAACCCAATATTAATGTGAAAACAGAATATGGTTATCTTACCCGTACCCGTACTCCTGAATTTGCAGATGGAAATCTGTATGCGCAACTTGCCAATGAAGCAAGAATGACCCGAAACCTTGAGCCTATTTACACGCAGAATGAATTGGAGATTCTAAGACTTGGTTTGGATAAAGACCTTTATCCAAATGTGAATTGGAATGATGTAATGCTTCGAGATTTCGCAAACCAATATCGTACTACTCTTGATTTTAGTGGTGGTGGTACTACGGCTAGATATTTTGTCTCAGGTAGTTATGTGAATGAAGGCGGTATGTATAAATCGGATGAGGGCTTAACCGATTATAAGACCAACGCGAATTACTCCAGATGGAACTATAGAACTAATATCGACCTTGATATCACATCAACCACTTTAGTAAGTATAGGGGTGTCTGGATTTCTTGAAAAACGTAATTTGCCGGGTTTAGGTGATGAACAAAACGTTTGGTACTCAATAATAGGACAATCTCCTGTTTCGATTCCCATTTTATATTCCAATGGACTGGTGCCTGCCTATGGAACTGGCAATAGAACCAACCCTTGGGTGCTGGCGACTCAATCCGGATATAAAGAAGATTGGAAAAATAGGGCAGAAACAAACTTAACGGTAAATCAGGATTTAAAGTTTGTAACCGAAGGATTAAGGTTTATTGCGCGTTTAGGTTATGATACAGAGAACGAGAGTTCTATTCGTAGAATCAAATGGCCGGAGCAGTATAATGTGCAACGAAGAAGGGATCGTGAGGGTAATTTAATTATGAAACGTGTTTCTCCTGAACAGTTAATGCAACAAGCTTCTTTTTCCAAAGGATTTCGCACGTACAACATTGAAGCGGAATTGAGTCATCAAAAGCATTTTGCACAACATCATAACATTAATACCCTGGTAAAATATACACAGCGAGAGCATGTTACCACAGTAGATATTGGTACCGATATTAAAAATGGTATCCCAAAACGTAATATGGGAGTTTCGGGTCGCATGACTTATGATTATAAAAATCGATATTTCACAGAGTTTAACTTCGGATATACCGGCTCTGAAAACTTTAAAAAAGGATATCAATTCGGGTTTTTCCCAGCAGTTTCAGGAGGATGGAATATTTCTGAAGAAAACTTCTTTAAAAACAACACCCCATGGCTGGATATGCTTAAAGTACGTTATTCGTATGGTAAAGTTGGTAACGACCTTGTAAAACAAGGTGATTATGTGATTAGGTTTCCTTATTTAAGCACTATTGATGGAATGGATGGTTATAATTATGGCGATTACATCTCTTCCAATAGTTATGGCGGTCTTCATTATAGTGAAGTATCTGATAATAATTTGACATGGGAAATTGCCACGAAGCAGGATTTGGGTGTTGACTTAAATATTTTCAACAATAAATTCTCTGCAACTGTTGATGTTTTTAAAGACATCCGTAGTCAAATTTATATGCGACGCGAACATTTGTCCTCTGTAGTTGGTGTAACTAGTCAGCCATGGGCTAATGTTGGTAAAATGGAAACCAAAGGATTCGATGGTAATTTTAGCCTTAAACAATCAGTAGATAAAGTAGAGTTTACTGTTCGGGGAAATATCACCTATTCTAAAAATAAGGTCATCGAATTTGATGAAGAAGCCAATTCGCTGGCTTATCAAATGAGAGAAGGTTATCAATGGGATCAGGCGAGGGGATTAACTGCGTTGGGTCTTTTTAAAGATTTTGATGATATCCGTAATAGCCCCGTTCAGGAATTTGGGGAGTACTTGCCTGGTGATATCAAATATAAAGATATAAATGGGGATGGTAAAATCAATAATGACGATGTTGCCCCTATCGGTGCTTCACGTGTCCCAAGTCTTATATATGGTTTAGGTATGTCCATGAGATGGAAAGACTTTGACTTAAACATGCATTTTCAAGGTGCTGGTAAATCCTCTTACATGCTCCAAGGAGTATCTGTTTATCCATTTTCTGGTGGCGATTGGGGGAATATCCTAAAGGAATATTCAGATCCAGAGGATCGTTGGATTTCTCGTGAAATATCAGGAGATCCTGCTACGGAACGTACGGATGCTCAATTTCCAAGACTCAGCTATGGTGGCAATAGCAACAATTATCGGGGTTCAACGCACTGGTTAAGAAATGGGGCTTATTTACGTTTTAAAACTTTAGAAGTTGGATATAAACTACCTAAGCATATAAGCAATGCGTTAAAGCTAAAAGATACTAGATTTTATGTGCTTGGAACAAACCTGGCAGTTTGGGATGACTTAAAAATATGGGATCCCGAGGTGGCCAGTGATAATGGCTATAAATATCCTCCATCGAGGGTAATTACCCTAGGCTTAACTGTTAAACTTTAAAAATAATAAATTAAACTGTTGCATTATGAAACAGATAAAAGAAATCACTTTAATCATAGCAGTTGTATTGGGAGCCACCTTTTTGTTCTCTGGCTGTTCTGATTATCTCGAAGCCGAGCACTATTTTAAGGATAGGCAAGATTTAGAATCGGTATTTTCCAGTAAGGATTATTCCGACCAATGGATTGCCGGGGTATATTCGCATTTGACTGGCGCAAATGCCGACGTGGCGAGTAAAGGATATACACCTTTCAATTTCATATCGGATTGTATGTTTTTTGGAGATCGTGGCGATACTTATAGAAGCTATAAGAATGGGGAGTACGACGAAGGATGGAACCAAGATACATGGGGTTCTTGTTACGAAGGTATCCGTGATGCCTCTACCTTTATTCTGAATATTGATAAAAACAAAGAAATGACCAAAGAGGAAGTCTCTGATAATAAGGCCCAAGCTAGATTCCTTAGAGCTTATTATTACTGGTTATTACTTCGTAAGTATGGACCTATTCCGATTTTGCCGGAGGAAGGGTTAGATTATACCGACGACTATGAGAAATTAGCCACTCCACGCAATACTTATGAAGAGTGTGTCAACTTTATCACAAGTGAATTGGCTACTGCGGCTAATAATCTTCCGCTTTCAAGAACAAACAGAAATGTGGCGCGCCCCACAAGGGGTGCAGCCCTTGCTGCGCGTGCTAAGGTGTACCTTTATTCAGCGAGTCCACTTTTCAATGGGAATACGGATGAATGGGCTGCCCAGTTAACGGATAAGGAAGGTAAACGTTTGATATCCGAAACGTACGATGAGGTGAAATGGGCAAAAGCAGCAGCAGCAGCTAAGGATGTTATCGATTTGAATGTTTATCACTTGTACACTGCTCCTTATAGAGCAGTATCGCAAGGACGAAGTAAACCCGCAACGATTGCGCCACCGTATCATTCGGATTATTCCGAGAAAGTATTTCCCGAAGGTTGGAAAGATATTGATCCATTTGAGTCGTACAGACAGATTTTTAATGGTGACATACAAGCATACAGTAATCCTGAACTTATTTTTTCACGGGTTCAAAACCAGGGAAGCGAAGGAATAGAAGCCATGGTTTTGCATCAGGTTCCTTTTTCGCTAAAAGGCTGGAACACGCACGGAATGACGTTAAAGATGTTTGATGCCTATTATATGAAGGATGGTAGTAATTTTCCTACAGAACCTCGAATTGCTGGATTTACTACTAATAGTACCGATTATCTGCCATTGCCTAGCGGTGTTTCGTTACAGAATGCGAACCGCGAACCTCGTTTTTATGCCACCGTAGCCTATAGTGGAAGTATTTGGGAAAATGAAAGTGCTTTGAGAATAGAGGAACGATATCCTCAAGTTATGTATTATAGGGGAACTCCAGATGGAAAGCAGGCCACATCACCAGCCTTCCATATCAGAACGGGTATCGGCATCAAAAAGTATTACAATCCATTGGATTCGTATCTTGAAGGTGGTCGTGTTGTTCCTAAACCAGAGCCGGCTATAAGATATGCTGAGGTGTTATTAATATATGCCGAAGCACTAAATGAGCTGTCAGGTTCGCATTCTATTCCAAGCTGGAACGGTGAAGGTACTGTTGCTGTTAGTAGAAATGCAGCAGAAATTAGTCATTATATTTCTCAAATACGAATAAGAGCGGGGATGCCCGATTTTGATGAAGCAACTTATGCCGATGTAAGTGCGCTTAGACTATCTTTAAAACGCGAAAGACAAATTGAATTGTTTGCCGAAGGACATCGTTATTATGACCTGAGACGTTGGAAAGATGCTGCTAAAGAAGAGGCAGAGACAGTTAAAGGATTTAACATGAATATGGAAACAAGTCAAAGAGATTTATTTTATATGCCTATCGAAATTCCTTCATTGCCAACTGTTTTTGTAGACAAAATGTATTTATGGCCTATATCCCACACCGAACTGAAAAGAAATAGAAAGCTTACCCAAAATCCGGGATGGACCTATTTTGATTAATAAAACGGATCTTGGGGAAGGAAAATATCGATGAAAAAACAAATAATTATAAACAAATGAAAAAAATATTTCCATATATAATAGTCATGCTTTCATTTTTATTTATTGTTGCTTGCAATGATGAGTGGGAAGAGGAAATGTATGAAAAAACCATATCGTTTGGTAAGCCGGGTGTTGTTCCTATTTATTTAAAATATACCTCAGAGGGGGGGGTGATACCCTATAAGCTGCCGGTTGTGGTGACAGGAACAACGGATAACGACAGAGATATAGATGTTTCTATCAAGGTAGACAATGATACTGTAGCTGCACTCAATTTTGAACGTTTTAGGTATAGAACTGATTTGCATTTTATACAGTTAGATTCTGAGAATTATGAGTTTGAATCTATGAATACAACAATCCCTAAAGGTGAAAATAGTGCTTTAATCAATTTGAACCTTAAAGTTCAAGGTTTAGATTTGATTAATAAGTATATTTTACCGCTAAGAATTGCTACAACATCGTCTTACTATCCGACTACACGCAAGTATTATGATGTATCGATGTTGGAGATTGTTCCTTTTAATGATTACTCAGGAATTTACTCTGCGTCATCAGGTTTAATCTGGGATAGAACACGATCAGAAAGTAGTCAAACGGCTCTTAACGTGCCTACCCGTGAAGCTAGGGTTGTGGATGAAAACTCAATATTCTTTTTTGCAGGAGTAACTGAACAAGAAGATAAAAACAGGGCAACATACAAGCTCAAAGCTTCGTTTGACGTTATAGGAAGTGATAGTCTCGTTACATTGACCGCGGATTCAGCTAAAATTAACTTCTCGCAGCAAAAAGGAACCTTTTCCATACAAAGGGAGATGGATCCATTACTCCCATATCTGGAGAGAAGATACATTATCGTGGAGCTTGAATACGAATACGATGATATAACAAACCCGTCGTTTCCATTGAAGTATAGATTTAAAGGATCTATGACACTTGAGCGTAAACGCAATACTTTAATACCGGAAGAGGATCAACAGGAAATCTTCTAAATAATATTCTTTCATTGATTTAAAATCTGAGTCGCCCATGGTGGCTCAGATTTTTTTTCTGTTTTCTTTGCTGGAACACCCAAATCAAAAATCAAGCGACTCTGCAAGATAACTTTGATCCTCATTCAGGAGTAATGTTTCTTTTGAACCCGGATTATGCAATAGAATATTTAAATGGAGGACTTAGGTTCTCCGCTTTTGCAAAAAACCCCATCCAACCACGGCCGCCTATTTGCATTCAAAGCAATCTTTAATACCTTTTTTTTGCATGATTTACAGACCATGTTAATGCAGAGCAATAGACTTTTAAAGTTGCTAAAGTGGCCTTGTTGTGAGACTGTAAAGCAAAGTGACGGAATAAGCTCATTATATTATAAGCCACCATTATAAACCCAAATGAAGCTTCCGGAGCCCAGAAATCGTTGAGACAAAAGTTTTCTAATCCAAAGTCTTGTTTTCTCCTTAATTCTATTTTCACAATCTGCACGTGCATTATAAATATTCCAAATTGCATCAAGTGGCAAATCCATGTTGGTAACATAGCAACTGTATCTATAATTGGGAAGATCTTCGAACAACAGTTTCCTTCCTGCTTTATGTCTTTTTTCAATTTGCTTTCTTACAACAATATATCTACGCCTCTTGCCTGCTACATGCTCAAAATACATTTGAGATACTTCTATACCTTTGCAAATAGAAATCTAATCATCCAAACCATAAACTTCGCTTTTCACATTAGGGTACATACGTGTTGCAATAATATAATTGATTTTTTGCTGCTCGATATAACTCAATATTTCTTCCGCGTAAAACCCACTGTCAGCATGTATTAAACCTATTCTTTTTCAGCCAATACATCTAATTGTTTCTTGTGAAAATGCTAGTATTACGCTGTTGTTCTCTTATTTTTTTTGAATCAACAAAGCTTTTTATCAAACTCATGCCTCCAAATAGAGTTACTTTTTTTATCTGAATACTCAATAGGAAGGTTAACCATATGGGTGAAAATAAAAAATTATACCATGCCTTTAAATTTAATACTTTCAACCCAATTTTTAAACCCTATTGCATAAACGGGTTAAACACCTGATATAACTAAGTTTCAACAAATGTAGGATTCTGGAGTAACAATTACTTCTTCTCATTTTTATTATTTGCCTATTACTTATTAGGTAGTCAAACCCTTCTTGACACTAGTCAATTCCTCATCTTAACGTAATTTGGTTCATTTTTGTTGTTAAATGACCAATTAATGACCTGCCTCAACTGCTAGAAAAGATATGTTTGTTGTGGGGAGTTTCATCTTCCAATATCATTCATTATCGTCTTTAAATTTTTTTATAGATATAGTATGTATAAGTGTGTAATTATTTCATTTTTTACAGTTTTTATTTTTGGCGCTTGTAGCAGTGCCCATAATCAGTCAAAGCAAAAGGATAGGCCAAATGTGATGATCATTATGGTTGATGATATGGGGTATTCTGATTTGGGTTGTTTTGGTGGAGAAATTGAAACCCCAAATATTGATAAGCTGGCCGCTAATGGTGTGCGTTTTACACAAATGTATAATTGTGCACGATGTTGTCCCACCAGGGCATCTCTGTTAACAGGCAAATACCCACAGAAAGCCGGGGTCACCGGAATGGGTGTGAATTTAAGTATGAATGCGGCCACTATTGGTGAAGTGCTGCAACAAAATGGATATAGTACAGGCATGACCGGCAAGTGGCATCTTTCACAAACCAAAGCTCTCGCCAAGCATGATGAACAGTTGCAGTGGCTGGCACACCGAAAGGACAATGGCCCTTTTTCTCCATTGGAAAATTATCCTTGTAACCGTGGATTTGATGAGCACTGGGGGGTTATATGGGGCGTTGTGAATTACTTTGATCCATTTAGTCTGGTGCACAATGAAACGCCCATAAAAAATGTGAAGGATGATTTTTATATCACGGATTTTATTACCGAAAAATCAATTGATCTTGTGGATGAATTTAGTAACAAGGATAAACCTTTTTTTCTTTACGTAGCGCATACTGCTCCGCATTGGCCATTACATGCTTTACCCGAAGATATTGAGAAATATAAAAATACATATAGCGGCGGTTGGGAAGTATTGCGTAAGCAACGTTACGCCAGAATGTTGGAACTAGGATTGATAGATGAAGAAACCTATCCTTTGCCCGAAAATTCGTCAGGCAAAAAGTGGACGCAATGTAAACAGAAAGAGCAAGAGTCGGCTTGTATGGCTGTCCATGCGGCTATGGTGGATAGAGTGGATCAAGGTGTTGGTAAGATTATTCAAAAGTTAAAGGATACCGGAACGTATGATAATACCATTATTTTTATACTATCCGACAATGGAGCCTCATATGAACGCGGTTATCCTGCAGGGTTCGACAGGCCTGGATTTACCCGTGACTCTACTTTGATAGAAATTAATGCAGAGAATCCGGGGGCAGAAAATACATGGAATTACATCGGCGATGCTTGGGCCAGTGCATTGAATACTCCTTTTAGATACTGGAAAAAAGAATCGTACGAAGGCGGTAGCTGCACCCCGATGATTGTGCATTGGCCAGCAGGATTAATAGGTAAGGAAAATACAATAAATAGGGGTGTGGCTCATGTAATTGATATATTACCATCCTGTCTAGAACTGTCTGGTTCAGCCTATCCCTCCATGGTAAATGGTCTGCCAACTTCCAGCCCCGATGGCAAAAGCATATTACCTCTTTTGTATGGAAAAACACAGCTTATTCACGATACTTTATATTGGGAGCACGAAAGAGGAAAGGCAATACGGATTAGGGATTGGAAATTGTCGGCATTGCCAGGGAAAAAATGGGAGCTGTTTAACCTGTCGCAAGATCATACCGAAACAAATAATCTAGCCCTTATATTCCCCGAAAGAGTTGAAGATATGAACCGGGTATGGCAAAAATGGGCCGAAAGTATTGGGCTGGCCTATATTAATGAATAATAGAAATCAAAAGGTGTTAATCAAAATTAGTTTTTAAACAATAAATAGTTATTTAATTTTTAACAATGAGAAAAAAGGTATTTTTAAGTGTATTAGTTGTTTTGTCAGGCTTGTTATTACATTCGTGTCAAGAGTCCTGTAGTTCGAAAAGTAAATCTTTGTTTACCGAATTTCGTGCACCATCGTATCCTTTGATTACGATAGATCCATATACGAGTGCATGGTCCAACGCTGATCATCTATATGATAAGCCCGTAAGTCATTGGACAGGGCGAACCCATGGGCTAATAGGAGCTTTGCGTGTGGACGGAAAAGTTTATCGCTTCTTGGGTAAAGAGGAAATTCCATGGAAATCTATCGTGCCAATGGCCAAA
>JAGXIP010000206.1 GCA_024635585.1 Saccharicrinis sp.
AGGCATTTTTAAACTTGTGGCTTAACCGCCATAAAATTGAAAAACCTAGCGGGATAAATTCATTTTTATACACCTTTGCCAAATCGAATTGCCTGAATAACATGCGGCACAAAAAGGTAGTTGATAAATACACCGATATAGCATTAATCCAAACCGAACAACAATTAAATGCTGAAGTGCTTGAATCATTTGATTTTAATTCCCTTGAAATTATTGAATTAGAAGATTTAATTCGACAATCTATAAATAAACTTCCCGAAAAATGCAAGCAAGTGTTTATTATGAAACGCTTCGAGGGGAAAATGAATAATGAGATTGCTGATGAATTGGGGATTACTGTAAAATCGGTTGAGGCCAATATGACACGTGCCTTAAAAGCATTAAAAACAAATCTATCTGAGTATTTGCCAGCCATCCTGGTATCCGCTATAATACACTATATTCCTTGATTAAAAAGCTGTCGGGCTGCTTGTTAGTCATGGTTGTAAATGTTAATTCCAAAGAGGGAACCACACTCATTTATCATCAATCTACAAATTGCATATTTTGAAAAAAAACAATAGCCAATATAGGGTTATTCCAAGTATGCGTTTACTTAATTATATAACAGCAATAATATGGATCAATCATTCCTGGATAAATATTTGGCAGGCGAAGCTTCCGAAGCGGAAGTAAAAAAACTTTTTCAATGGATAGAATCGACACCTGAAAACCGTGAAACTTTTATTCATTACAAAAAAGTGTGGGCGCTAACATCAAAGTCGCACGATAATGTAAATAACGCATGGAGTTATTTTCCTAAAACCAGGCTCAACACAAAAAGGAATCAGAGGAAAATAGTAAGCTTATTGAAATATGCTGCTGCTGCAATCATCATCTTTAGTCTGGGGTTTTTAGCTCAGTATTTATTAGTAGAAAAAGCACCACAAAAACAAATATATCTATCCAAAACTCAGTTTGAGGTACCCTTAGGGCAAATGTCGAAAGTAATTTTACCGGATGGGACAATCGTTCATCTAAACTCGGGAAGTAGCCTGCAATACAGTGGGAATTTTAATGAAGGAAAAAGGGTGGTCGATTTGAAAGGGGAAGCTTTTTTTGAAGTGGCCAAAGATGCCCAACATCCGTTTAGTGTAAGTACCCCTGGCGAAATTAGCTTAAAAGTTTATGGTACCTCTTTTAATGTTCAGGCTTATCCGAATGAAAAAGAGATAAATACAACGCTCGTTGAAGGAAGCCTTGGAGTTATTGACCAATCAGGCAATGAATTAATACGATTGGTACCGGGTGAAAATGCCGAATTTATAAATGCCGATAGACAAATTAATGTAAGCGAAGTAAGAACTGATTTATACACATCGTGGAAAGATGGACTGGTAACTTTTAGAAATGAGAGTTTAGAAGATATTGCACGGAAAATTGAAAGGTGGTATAATGTAGAAATTGTATTTGAAAATCCGAAGCTCGCAAAGGAAATGTACGATGGCACCATCATGAAATCTAAACCAATTGACCAGATACTTGAAGTTTTCAGGTTAACCCGATCATTGGAATACTGCATAGAATCAAGGGCTGACGCACCAACTCTAATTTATTGGAAATAAAATCGAACTAAATAAATTGATAATTATAAAAACAAAACTTATGCACTGTAAAGAATTCTACTGAAAAAAAACAGACCGAAAATACAATTCATATTTCCGGTCTGTCGCAAAGAACGGATGTTCATACCATCCATAATTGCGGCGATAAACAAATACCTGTTAACAACAGGCAAATTATTCATCATTAAGCTTTTCAAATTTATGAAAAAAATGAATTGTGTCGCATTTTCGACACCAATTAAAAAAGTATTGCGGATTATGAGAATAACTGCGTTTATGATAATGGTATTTTGTATGCATGCATACTCCAGTTCTTTTGGACAATCTCAGGAAATTACTCTTGTGATGAACTCCTCGGTTAGGGAAGTTATAGAACAATTGGAAAAAGTAACGGAGTATCGCTTCGTGGTAAAATCCAATGAAACAATCCTCGACAAAAAAGTTAACGTCAAGTTTAAAAATCAAAGTATCGAAAAGGTATTGGATAATTTGTTAAAAGACAGTGACTATAACTATAAGATAGTAGATAAGTACATTGCAATCTCGCCCAAAAGTGAGAATGCTGGCAAAACGGATGCTGAGCAAAAAAAAGAGGTAAGCGGTAAAGTAACCGATGCTGACGGAAATTCTTTACCAGGGGTCAACATTGTGGAGAAAGGTACAACTAACGGTGTAGTTACCGATTTGAATGGAAGTTATACTTTCTTTTTTACCTCGGAAGATGCCGTTTTGGAATTTTCTTATGTAGGATTTCTTAAACAGGAAATTTTAGTTAAGAACCAGACAAATATCGATGTTGTAATGATTGAAGATATTACATCATTGGAGGATGTTTTGGTTGTTGGGTACGGAACACAAAAAAAACGGGACATTACCGGTTCTATTGCTTCGGTAAAAGGCGATCAACTTTCTAAAGCAAGCTTCAGCGATGTTAGACAATCGTTACAAGGGCAAACAGCCGGGGTTTACGTTGTGAGTAATTCGGGGAAACCAGGTGCTGGAACATCAGTTAGAATTCGCGGTATAGGCGGAATTAACAACAGTGAACCACTTTATATAATTGATGGGATCCAAGGGGCTGACATATCCAGTATAAACTCCAATGATATTGAATCGATTGAAATATTAAAAGATGCTTCATCGGCCGCAATCTATGGTGCAAGAGGAGCTAACGGAGTTGTGTTGGTAACTACAAAAGGCGGAGGTAAAAATGGGGTTACAGTTGGTTATAATGGATCTTTCGGTTGGCAAAACATAATTAACATAGGCGACGTTAATTTACTAAACGGACAGCAGTTTGCAGAAGTTTATAACCAGGGTTTTATCAATGACAACCGTGAACGCCCATATGGGGGGAAATTGACCTTTCTTTATCCCAGAGAATTTTTCCCCGATCCATCAGAACTTGGTGCCGGAACTAACTGGTGGGATGTAATGACTGTTAATAACGCGCCTGTTCAGGAACATTCTATTTCTATAGGTGGAGGCAATGAAAAACAAAAAATGTATTCTTCCTTTAGTTATTATGATCAGGTAGGGAATGTGGTTAATACCGGTTTTTCAAGATATTCATTTAGGATTAATTCCGACCATAAAGTAACAGATTGGCTTACCGCTGGTAATAATACTTCCATTTCATGGTCTACAACAGAAGGTATGGGAGAGAACGGAAGATTTGCAGATGTTTGGAGTGCCCTGGTATATAATCCATTAATAGATTTGTATAAAGAAGATGGTAGCTTTGCCGGACCTCCACACCCGCACTATGGTAAGAGCAGAAATCCATACGCAATTTCAGAAAATACAAACAAAATTAGTAAAGATGCAAGGATAGAAAACAACATTTATTTAGGAATTACATTATTCAAGGATCTTACATTTAAGTCGAACCTAGCTTTTCGGATGCTTTCTGGTTCGGGGGACAGTTTCTACAATGGCATATTTGAGGAGGGCATTGCGAAAGGAAGCAATACATCAGTAGCCTACGATATTACCAAAAACTTTAATTATCAATGGAGTAATATCCTCAATTATTCAAAAGAAATAAAAGGGCATAAGATTTCTGTTTTAGGAGGTTATGAAGTACAATATTTCGAAAATGAAATAATGAGCGGTGGTGCTACTTATGTTGATCCTACTTTAAAAATTGTGAACACAAATTTATCTGAAATAGCACAGGCCAGGAATATAAAAATAAGTGGATCTATGATTTCTTATTTTGGTAGCTTAAACTATAATTATAACGATAAGTATTACATCACTGGAAATATACGGCGCGATGGTTCTTCAAAATTTGGTGCTAATACCCGATTTGGCGTGTTCCCCTCTGTTTCAGGCGCATGGAGGGTCTCTGGCGAAAATTTCTTTCCTGAAACAGTTATTTCCGATTTAAAGTTGCGTGCAAGCTTTGGTGAAGTTGGTAACGATAAAATTGGCGATTTTAAATACATAGCCCCATTAAGGGAAGCCAAATATGCAATGAGCGGAGCCAACGGGGCATATCAAATCGGTAATATTTATGCTGAAGCTGCAAATCCCGATTTAAGATGGGAATTTTCAAAACAAACCAATTTTGGTATTGACTTGGGGATGTTTGAAAACCGCCTAAACGTTACTGCCGATTATTTTGTAACCTATGTTGAAGACATGTTGTTAGGTATTAAAATCCCTACAGTTACAGGTATTGCAGGGATATCAAGAACTGCACCTAATCCTAACTATAAATCGATAGTTACAAATGCCGGGGCTTTAACAAACAAGGGTTTTGAGTTTGATATAAAATATAAAAACCAAATAAGTAGTCTTACCTATTCTCTTGGTGCAAATTTTACAACATACAATAATGAAGTTACGGACATTGGCGATAATGAATACATTGGCTCAAGAACTTATGTGGGAGGTTCGCTGGGTGACTTTTTTGGTTACATTGAAGATGGCATATTTCAAACACAGGAGGAAGTTGACGCTGCTAATGAATTGGGAGAAGAACCTAATATACCTTATCAATTTGACGGCACCTCTCCTGGTGACTACCGATATAAAGATATAACAGGTGACGGAAAAGTAAGCGATGAGGATAGAACCATAATTGGAAGTCCTATTCCTGATTTTACCTATGGGGTAAATGTAACCTTGGATTATAAGGGTTTTTCATTATATGCCCTGTTTTTCGGTACTTATGGCAACGATCTTTACAATAATGTAAGAAGTGATTTGGAGAGTACGGGAACGAATTTAAATAATTCATCAACCAGGGTACTGAGTGCATGGACCGAGACAGGTTCCAGCAATACAATTGCCCGTAGGTCTTCGTTAAACGCTAATAATATCGGAGGTAGAACATCAACTTTTATTGAAGATGGATCATATCTACGGTTAAGAACAATACAACTTTCTTATACTCTTCCAAAAACGTGGGTGCAAAGGCTTTATATGAAAAATCTAAAGATTTTTGTTGCAGGAGACAATCTGATCACTTTTTCTGATTATTTGGGATTTGATCCTGAAGTTAGCAATCAGGATAACCTAAGTGCAGGCCTTGATGCCGCATTTTATCCGCACGCCAAAACAATGAGAATGGGTGTTAATATCAATTTTTAATAAAAAAACTAATTAGCAATGAAAATACAACTAAAAATATATCTGACATTGATTATTCTTGGTTTCATAGGCCACTCTTGTAACGAGGATGAATTTTTGGAACATGACTATGTAAACGCTGTAGTCAGCGATAATTTTCTAACAATACCATCTCATGCCGACAAAGCTGTAGTTGGCATGTACAACGTTTTACTTTATCATGGGCTTTATTCTTTTGATCGCCTAATTTTGGGATCTTCAGCAGCCGATGAAATTGTTGAAGACCATAATGATCCTTTGTGGAGTCAATTGATAGATCTCGATAAATATCGTTGGAAAGCTGAAAATGCTTTCGTTTGGGAACATTGGACGGATAACTATACAGGGATTATGATGGCGAATTCGATTGTCAACAAAGTTCCTGAAATTGAAGGGATGGACAATGTATTGGGAGTACGTTATGTCGCAGAAGCAAAGGCTTTAAGGGCACTCTTTTATTATAATCTTGTTACTGCCCATGGAGGGGTTCCTGTTTTTAGTGAGGTATTAAGCCCTCCGGCTGGAAGAAACATAACACGGGCAAGCGAGCAAGAGGTTTGGGACCAGATACTGGCAGACCTAAATGACGCAGTTGCAGGTTTACCCGATGCGTACGAAAAAGCAGATGACAAGGGAAGAGTAACAAAGGGTTTTGCAAATACCCTGTTAAGCAAGGCTTATTTATGGCAAAAGGATTATACCAATGCAGCAAGCACAGCACTTGAAGTAATTAATAGCCCGGCAGGCTATGCCCTTGAGGCTGAATATGCCGATTTGTTTAATGGCGTAAGCGAATTTAGTAAAGAACGGATCTTCGGGATAAATTTTGCCTCTGGAATTGAAGGCAGTATATGGTCGAGAGTAGAGGATGTTACCAATCGATGGTATATGTATGGCCCCTTCGCTTCCTGGTCGTGGTTTTATCAAACAAGCAGAGATTTTGTTGATGCCGAAGTTGCGTTGGGTGACACTAGGATGGATACGGTTACACTCGATATGAGAAATGGTGAAAAATATGATTTAAATAACGATGGTGTTATAGATTCAAAAGATAAAATTCCGGCAAATCCTCCAGTTGATACACATTTGATGAAGTGGGTCCCTTTTAATCAAGATCTTACTAATACCGGAGAAGTATATCTAGGTAACCAGGGATTTGTTGACATATTGGTATTTAGATATGCAGAAGTTTTATTAAACTATGCAGAAGCATTGGTTGAACTGGGAAGGGAGAATGAGGCTTTACCATTTATAAACGAGATACGAATCCGTGCCAAATTGGATAAAATAACGACTACAAGTACCAGTGAATTACGCGACATTATCTTACACGAACGTAAAGTGGAATTCTGTTTTGAGGGTAAGCGGTTTTTCGACCTTAAAAGGGTTGGAAGACTTGAAGAGTTCTTAGGTCCTTTGGGCTTTAAAAAGGGTATTCACGAAAACTTTCCAATACCTCAAACCGAGATTGACTTAACCAAAATGGAACAAAATCCAGGATACAATTAAAACTTTATGGGTGGTTTGGTTAACCCAATTAAAAATAATTTCCAATTAAAACTTTAAAACAAAATGTTATGAAACAAAAATTTACTTTTTTATGTGCAGCGAGTGTATTCTTGTTAAGCTTATTCGCTTTTCCAAGTAAAGCACAGGAGCCCAATGGCTCAGTTAAAATTCAGGCTTCGGCAACTACAGCAGAAGTAAATGCAGCAAAACCTGATGCAGTGGAAACCGGTAATGACCGAAATGATGTCCAGGTTTTAAAAACTGCCGATGGTTCAGGTGACAGGGAGTCTTATGTGAAGTTCGACATCAGTTCGTTTACTACAGAAGGAGCCACCTATGGCGCGGTTAGCTTCTTTGCAGGGCAACACAATGGCGATGGAGCAATGGATGTCAATTATGAAGTTGAAATCTATTCTTGCAATGAAACATCGTGGACAAGAGAGGACTTAACCTGGAATATTGCAAAAGATTTTACCATTGGTGAAAAACCACTTGGCTCAGTTAATGTACAGGGGTTTGGTACATACAGTATTTCTTCTCAGGCATTGCTAGATTATATCGACCAGAAAGATTTAGACGGAGAAAGTTTTGTCGCATTTAAATTTGTTGCTAAAGAGGTAAAAGATTTTGATGCATGGCTTAGCGGAAAGTGGGAAGGAATGGATTTAATTTTATCGTATTCAAAACCTACATTCGCGCTAAAATCTGTAACAACTGCTGAAGTTGATGCTGATTTCCCTGATTTAACTGATCAGTGGGGTGATCCAGCAAAACCAGCCGGACATAAAGACAATAAAAAAGACATACAAGTATTTAAAAGTGCCGATGGCACTACCGACCGCGAATCGTATGTAAAGTTTGATATTAGTACCATCAATCCGGATTATTTGAAATTTGCCATTCTCGGTTGCTATGCTGGTCAGCAC
>JAGXIP010000207.1 GCA_024635585.1 Saccharicrinis sp.
ACCAAAAGTAGTGCACCCGAGCAGAAAATTTTGAAACTCACGGGAATCAATATTCAAAAACTAATTTCCGAATTATTAAAAAGGAAGTATTTCGATAAGGAAAATGAAAAGAATGTTGAAAACTGGTTTAAGGGAATCATTAAAAAGGAACCAGTTCCAGTTAACAAACCAATGAATCATTTTGCCTCTGTTATTGCATCACTTCAGGAGGCTAATTATATCAAGAATACCAAGGCATTCTGTTGTGGCTTAGTCCAGAAATCTTTCCTTTTTCATAACCAACGGATAAGTTTGAACTCAATAAAGAACTCAATGAAAAAAAATGATCCGACAAGAATCAAAGTCGTTGATAAAGAGAATTACATTGATATTCAAAATTTTATAGATAAATAATAACATTCCTGTTCATTCTATAACATTCCTGTTTTATGGTTTTGGAATGTTAATAAGTTCAATTAGAATACATTACATTAGACCTTCCGTGTACCTTTAATACATGGAAAGCAGTAAAAAAAATATTAAAATACTTTCTAAAGAATCGTCAGAACCTGATGACAATTCAACAATCCTAATAAGACTTTCCAGTCGTATTCTAAGCCAACTTCAGGAAATGCAATCGCGGCTGGATGTGCAGGAAAAACTTTTACTGAACTTTCGCAAACAAGCCACATCACAAAAAACAGAAAGCCAATTTGAGCCAATTCGCGGAATACACGGATTGGCTGAATTTTTAGGTATTTCTCCTGTTACTGCACAAAAGCTAAAGAACAGCGGTAAAATTCCCTTTGCCCAATACGAACGAATAGTACTATTCGACCCGAAAAAGGTAATGGATGCTTTGGAATCAAACCATATCCCTAAACGAAAATAAAACACCATGGATAAATTACTTGGAGAACTTCAATATCACTGGTTATGGCAAGATAAACCGTTCGCAAAAGGGCAAGCCTGGATTGACTTGCTTTTATGTAGTTCTAAATCGCAAACAAAAACAATATTTCGGAACAAATTCCATAAGGTTGAACCTGGTCAGATAATAACATCGGAAAATGAACTCTGCAATCGATGGGGATGGTCTCGCACTAAACTAAGAAGTTTTTTACAGCTAATAGAACAAGCCTCAATGGTTGAGTTATTTCGAGACAAAACAAAAACGTTGATAACTATACTTCAATATCCGATAGAATTAAAAACAGTTGAATCAAAAAATCATCAGGAAAAACCAGCCCAATTACAAGTAATAGAACAAGATAAAAGACAAGTTGAAAAACAACTAAAACCTGCACAAAAACAGGCAATAGCCCCAACTATCAAGCAAGCAAAAAAACAAGTTAAGGAACAAGACAAAAACACATCCGATGCTATATCATTTTCAAACCAAACATTTGAGCCATACCAATTGACCATTATGGATGAGATAGAAAGGGGGCAATTAGGTGAAAAACAGTAATCAAAAAAACAATTGCTATACAATTGATTTTGAGTTTATTCCAACGGCAAAAAAGCCCATTGAGAGGGAAAAACTTGATACATTAGTACAAACCGGGACAAATATCACGCGAAAACCTCCACTGGAATTATCAGGCTTAGGCTCGGATATTAATAACAAATCAGTTCTGAACGCAAGAGCAAAACGAAAGTTAGTTACCAATAAAGTAGTTTTAGCATTAATTGAAGTTGCAAAGAAAAAAGGTGATTCAGAAATGGAAAAAACGTTGAGGAATACTTACTACTGTTTGCACAAAGTTGTGGTTTCTGATAACAAATTGTATGGTCACTATTGCGGGAATCGAATTTGTACCGTTTGCACCAGCATTCGCAAGGCGCGGATGATTAACAAGTATTTGCCGCTATTGCAATGCTGGGAAAAACCTCATTTGGTAACGTTAACTACCAAGTCTTGTTACGCTAAAGGTTTAAATTCACGAATGCGTGCCATGAAAAGGGCCTTTAAAAAGATTTTGGCAAAATGTAAAAAAAGACACCAACGAGGGAAGGGACCAAAATTGGTTGGCATAAAATCTCTGGAATGCAACTTTAATGCAACCAACAGAACGTATAATCCGCATTACCATGTCATTGTTCCTACCTGGGAAGTCGCAATATATCTGAAAAGAGAGTGGATGAAACTTTGGACAAAAAATTTCACTAACGGTTGGGCACAGGATATTAGACCTATAAAGAATAATGAAGAAGGATTAATCGAAGTAGTTAAGTATGGGAGTAAAATATTTACAGAGCAGGATCCAAATAAAAAGAAAACCAAGAAAACAAACCGATATGTATATATATCGGCACTATACAATATTTTAAATTCAATGAAAGGATTGAGACTATTTGATCGCTTTGGGTTTGAAACGCAAAAAGATAAAATTCAAAAAGTTAATCACTCTTCCAAAATAACGAATTACGACGAACTATCATATTGCCCTGAAATTATGGATTGGGTTAACGATGAAACAGGTGAAACGCTATCTGACTTTACCCCGGACTGGGAACTTCAGAACCTAATAAATCATCGAATTGATACTACTCTCCAGTAACATTTTAGACCCCAAAAAGCCTGACATTCTGGCTTAATTTAACAATATATTTAATTTTAAATTTGCCAATGCAGCTAATCTGCTCAATATCTGATATTTAAACGATTTATGTTTGTCCTATAATTAGTATTGTGATAAATAGATGTATGTTTTACAAATATTTGCTCCACCTTATACTTCGGTAGAAAGTACAAGGTGGTGTTTTTTGAATCTTAACTAACCGTTTATATTTATGTAGTTCTTCCACAGCGAACTCTGACAGGTAAAGAAATAGTAAGTATCATTAGAAAGAATCAAATTATTGATTCCAAATCATTTACTTTTAAAACATTCCATTCTTAGCAGGATAATGTAAGATTTTAAAAATCAAGTTGGATTAATGCGACAGAACCGCAAAACGTATAAAAGAAAAGTATTTTAAGTATGAATCAATTTCGCCTCAGATTTACTTTTTTGAATTGAAATAAAACTGGGGTGAAACACAATACCGTAACCTCAAACCAATAAACACCGGATTTTAATACTTTTGGAAGATTTCATAAGGAAAAGTTTCTTATTTCTACCCTCGCTTGATCAAACAACAAAATGTTATAATGATGTAGTTATATTATTATATTCGGGGGTATTGAGTATTTATAGAAGGGCAAATGATTCCTATCTTAAATTTATATATCAGTTAAGTTCTTTTTGTTGTGCGAATTATATGAGTGGTGAGCGTTTGTAATTGATATCCCAATAGTATGGGGTCTTATGGGGTCTGAATTTTTGAAGGTTCTTTTTATATCTTTATAATAAAAAATATCTGATGTTTTTGAATTCTTTTAAACACCTTTTGGTAATATTCATTTTCCTTTCTCTTCAATCATTCTCGCAATCGAAGATGGAATTCAATTATATTGGAGGCAAACAAGGTTTGTCAGAAAATGTTGTCAACCAAATAGTTCAGGACAATAACGGGTTTATTTGGCTTGCCACAAATGACGGTCTTAACCGATATGATGGTTATTCAATGACACATTTCCGGTACGAACCGGCAACTGCCAATAGTCTGAGTAGCAATGTTGTTCAATGTTTGTCTGTGGATCAAAAAGGTATGCTTTGGATTGGGACCAGTGACGGCGGTTTGAACAAATACGATATGAAAACAAATACCTTTCAACGATTTCAAAACGATCCTTCCGATAATCGAACAATTGCTTCGGGTCTCATCGATGACATAGTAGAAGACACAGATGGTAACATTTGGATCAACATTAGAGATAAAGGTATCGATCGCCTGAACATTTCCAATGGCAGAACAGAGTTTATCCATTATAGAAGCCAGAAACTAGGTAATAATTTCATTGATATATTAAAAAGCACTCAATCGATAGGCATAGAAAAAGCAAGGAACGGAGGAATTTGGGTCTCGTCGGAAAGCGGGCTACAAAAAATTTATGCAGACAAAAAAAAGGCCGACAACTTAAAGAATTGGAAAAATTATGCCAATCAGGCAGTAATGGATATTGAGGAATTATCTGGAAATAAGGTCTGGATTATTTACAATAGCGGCGAAATATTATATGGAAGTATCGTAGATGACAACGATTCAGAAAAATCAGAATTTATATTAAAAAAGCGATTTAAGACTCAACCAATTAATGATAAAATCTCTGCTAGCATTGATCAAAGTGGAACTTTATGGGCAGGATCAAACAGTGGTCTGATAAAAATAGGTCCCGAAGGGCTTGTTAAATATTTAAAAGACGAACGCCCTTTAAATAATCTTCTAACTGACCATATATTATGTACATATGTAGATCAAAATAATTTGCTTTGGTTAGGGACTTATAATTATGGAGCATTATTCTACGACATTAGCAGTCCAATTATTTACAATTTTGACGATTTGATGCTGGATCAAAGAGATAGGGAACATTTTTTTTTCAACTATCCGGTACATTCCTTCTGTAAGGATAAATGGGGGGCTCTTTGGATTGGTACCGAAGGAGGTGGAATCATGCGAATTCATAACGGAATTCAGTCTTTCATTAATCGAAGAAGGAAAGCAACAGCACAGGTTGATTTTTTTAATACCAAATTAGATAATAAATCTCTTTTACTAGATGATTATGTTTATCAACTTTTTTGTGACTCAAAAGGCAAGATATGGATCGGAAGTAGGAAGGGAGTTACCCAAGTTACCATAAAATCATCTTACAGCAATACTACTCCGCTTACAAATCATTATCTTGAGATTAAACACTTTCAAACCACTAAAAATAAGTTTAATTATGTAGGAGATGGTGCTGTTTATGCGATAGCCGAGGATGTTTCTGGTACAATTTGGATCGGAACATGGGATAAAGGGATTCAACGACATAATGATTCAACCGGGCAATTTGAGCCGTTTTTACATAATCCGTCAGTGCCAGGGTCTTTGTCACAAAATACCGTACGCGCCATTCTCTTTGAACCAAACGGAGAAGCGTGGATCGGCACTGCCGGTGGCGGATTGAATAAAATGATATTTCCAGACAAAAGGAATAAAATGCCCTATTTTATCAGTTATAAAAATGATCCGAAGGATAAAAGAAGTTTGAGCAACAACTACATATTAAACCTTGCAAAAGATAATCAGGGTAATTTGTGGATTGGTACATTTGGTGGTGGATTAAATAAAATGGTCCGAAGTACTGATAATGATAATATCTATTTTAAAAGGTATACTACCACTGAAGGCCTTCCGAACAATACGATCAAAGGTCTATTATTTGACGAAAAAGGCAATTTAAGGGCTTGTACAAACAGGGATTTGTTTTTGTTAAATACGAAAACTGATGAGATAAGCTTAGTAATGGATTATCAAAAAAACAACCTGGATGAATTTAAAGACAATTCGAATTATTCGTGTGAGGATGGTTTTTCCCTCTGGGGAGGAATCAGTGGATTAGTCTTATTATCAAATGAAGCCTTCAAAAATAGAACTTATTCTATAGATGTTTGTATCACTGACATTTTAATAGATAACGTGCAAATGATGCCCAGTGAACAAAATAATGGCGACGTCGTTTTAACGAAATCGATTCAATTCACCGATAAAATAGTATTACCTAACGATAAAAATACTATTGAACTTCATTTTTCAGGAATGCTATTTGCTGATCCGGGAAAGATGCAGTATAAATATTACCTGGAAGGCTACGATGATAATTGGGTTACAACGAGTCGTGGGAGCGTGCGCTATACAAAAATCCCCTATGGTGATTATAAATTTCACGTTATTGCATCCAGTAATGGCGCAGACTGGGGAGGGCAGGAAAAGTTACTTAGCATTACAATTTCTCCACCTTATTGGTTAAGTTTTTACGCCTATATTATCTATGGGATTTTGATTTTTGCCATTGGTTACACAATTTATCGAATTATCACTTACCGGGTTCAGTTAAAAAGCCAAATAAAAATTGAACATATTAAAAGGGAACAGGCTGAAAAAAACCATAACTCCAAGCTGCAATTTTTTACAAACGTTTCACACGAACTTAGAACACCTTTAAGCCTTATATCCGGTCCAATTGAAAAATTAATCTCTGATTCTGATTTAAGCCCGGCTCAGCATAAGTTATTAATGATTGTTCAGCGCAACTCAGTTCGGCTACAAAACCTGATTAATCAGCTTCTTGATTTTAGGAAAATGGAATCTGCTGTATCGAGTCTTAAGCTTACAAAAAGCGATATTGTTCCTTTTGCTTATGATATTTACAGAGCATTTGAGAATATCGCTTTTCAAAAACAAATAAACTATCGGTTCAGTTGTAAAGAAACTAAGATAGAATGTCTTTTTGACGAAGATAAAATAGAAAAAATAATTTTTAACTTGCTATCAAATGCCTTCAAATTTACCCCGCCTCATGGTTCAGTTGTTTTTTCCATAGGTGTTAAACCGCAAGAAAGCAGAGAAAAAAAATCAAAATCTGAAAACTTCTTAATATTTGAAGTTATTGACACTGGAGTCGGAATTCCTGAAAATGTTCAAAAAAATATCTTTACGCGTTTTTACCAGGTAGATGACCCGAAAAAAGGGAAGATGATTGGTACCGGAATCGGTTTGTCCCACACAAAAAACCTTGTTCATTTGCATCACGGCAAAATTAAAGTTAAAAGTGAAACTGGAATGGGGGCCCATTTTTCTGTTTATATTCCACTAGACGAAAAAGAATACAATAAGTATTCGGTAGAAAATGTATCAATTCCTGAAAAATCGGAATATCTGATAGACCAAATAAAAGGATTGGAATATGCCGTAATTGAAAGTGGAGTTACCTCTTCTGGCCAAGAGTTAAAGAGTAAGGAATATACTATTTTGTTGGTAGAAGATAATAAAGAATTATTGTTTTTCTTAAGGGAAGAATTCTCGAATGATTATAATATTTTAACTGCTACAAATGGATTAGAAGGGGTCAACATAACGAAAGAATATCTTCCAGACCTAATTATTTCGGATATAATGATGCCGGGATTGAACGGAATTGAAATGTGCAGTATAATCAAATCTGAAATAATCACTTGTCATATTCCAATTGTTATTTTGACTGCAAAGTCAGGCTTAGAGGAAGAAAAAGAAGGACTTGAGACAGGAGCCGATGAGTATGTATTAAAACCTTTCAACATGGATTTGCTCAAATTAAGGGTTCGAAATTTATTGCAAACTAAACGTATGCTTTTTGAGCAATTTAGAAATAAGTCAGATCAGTTAATCTTCAAAAAAGCATCTGATTCAAATGATAAAGAATTTCTTGAAAAAATAATTGAGGTAATAAAAAACAATTTGGATGACACCAATTTTAATGTTGATGAACTATGTAAAGGAATAGGCTATAGCCGTTCTGCGTTGTACAAAAGACTTAAAAACATAACAGATATGTCCACAACAGAGTTTATCCGGTATATTAAACTTGAAGAAGCGACTTATCTATTTAAACAAAACTTATACACCATCGAAC
>JAGXIP010000208.1 GCA_024635585.1 Saccharicrinis sp.
CACTGCGCCACCAAAGCAAACATCTTACTTTTCTTATCCATAAATCATATTCTTTGGGATGTAAAGATGTATCAATCGATAAACACTAAATAGTCGTATTTGCTGGGGTGGATACGATTTGGGCAAGTTATCGGACCTTGTTAATTTGGCACCAGGTTCGTTGTGTCGTTTTTTTAAAGGAAATATGGGAATTACAATTTTCGAATACCTCAACAAAATTAAATTTGAATACGCGTGTAAATTATTAATGGATCAGGATTTGGGAATGCTTGACGTTTGCATGGACAGCGGATTTAATAATCTGAGTCATTTTAATAAACAATTCAAGAAAATTACAGGATTAACACCAACCGATTACAGGAAAATTTTTCTGAATTTAGCCAATAAATGATTGCGTAAAGGTAAATGACAGAAGACCATTTATGTCTGTATTTTTTACAAGAACGTGAACAATGACATTGCCTTTATGTTATTTATTTCGTATAAGTTTTGAATTATTTTTAACTGCAAATTCTGTGAATCCAACTACCCCTTCGTTTGCAACGAGTCCCTATGTTTGTAATTGAGCTTTGAAGTTAATGCATAAGCCAAAAGAGCATTATTTTTGATTTAAGTATTAATCAATAAAAATCAATGACTTATGCAAAAACAAATTTCAACAATGAACTACCCCGCCGCAGAGCAGCGGGGTATCGGGACACTACCATAAAGTCAGCTGACTACCTTTGTGGAGGATTTTGTATTCTTTTTCAATCCCTTGTTCTTTGACATATTTTGATATTGTTGATTCATCATCAAATATACTCATTTACGCCGCAGAGCGGCGGGGAACTAACCCCGTAGCGATTAGATTTTAAAGGACAAAATATTTTTGTCGGGATTGATGTGCACTTAAAAAGTTGGACTGTTACTATTCTAACTGAAGAACTAATGCACATGCACAAGACATTTACGCAACCAGCCTGTGCAGAAACATTGTGCAACTATCTGAAACGTAATTTTCCTGGAGGTGATTACAATTCGGTATATGAAGCTGGGTTCAGTGGTTTTTGGGCTCATTATAAGTTGAAGGAAATGGGGATAAACAATATCGTTACAAATCCGGCAGATGTTCCCACTTCGCAGAAAGAACATTTGCAGAAAGACGATCCGACAGATAGCCGGAAGCTTGCCCGTTCATTACGTTCCAATGAATTAAATGCAATATTTGTCCCTAACCGGGCAACATTGGAAGATCTGTCCCTTGTCCGGATGCGGGCAACATTGGTAAAAGATATGACACGGTTCAAGGAGCGCATAAAATCATTCCTCTATTTCTATGGGATCAGTTACCCTCCACAATTTGAGAGGTCAGGTACCCATTGGTCAAAACGGTTTATGAAATGGCTCAGCGAGGAAGTTTCCTTGCAACATGACTCAGGGACACAAGCATTGAAAATATTGGTGCAAGAAGCAGAACAACAACGCAAATTGCTGCTGGAAGTACTTAAAAAAATCAGGTTGTTGTCCCGCAGCGAAAAATATGCAAAGAATATAGCCTTGTTAAGAACCATCCCCGGGATTGGACTAATTACGTTCATCACTTTTTGGGTGGAAATAGAAAATATTGAACGTTTTGAAAATACTGATCATTTTGCAGGATTTGTGGGCTTGGTCTCCAACCGGCACTCTTCGGGACCAAAAACAAATGATGGGGAAATGACTTTCCGGGGACAAAAAACGCTCAAAAGTTTACTTGTAGAGAGTTCATGGATAGCAGCAAGGTCAGACCCGGCATTAATGATGGGGTAGAGAAAAGTTAATTTGTTGTGAATAAATTAATTGTGAAAAGAAATAAAAAATAGTCAAAAAATAATGCTCCGAAAATTTGGATTACAACATAGAAGGGGTAGAGGAACAATGGTCGGAACAATTATGCCACATGCAATAGTTAATCCTGTTTTGTTTATAAATTCTCTACGTTTCATTGGATGTTATTTTAGTTCTTTAATTTTGATGTTTCTGAAATACACGATACTCCCGTGATCCTGAAGTAAAATATGTCCTTTGGGGAATAGCCCGAAGTTTTTGATGTCTTTGAATTTGCTTTCCGCAACCCGCTTTTTAAAATCCGCACTTCCACGGTCATATTACAGGATCTTTTTGCCATTTAACCAGTGCTCTACATGATTTCCCTGGCTGATAATCATGCTTTCGTTCCATTCTCCCAAGTGATTTGGTTGCTTTTCTGGGGATGGCGGATATATTTCATAGAGGGCTCCAAGCAAAGCGTACGGAAATCATTGGGTTTCATTTTACCGGTGAACATCCAGGAAAAGTTTTTATCATCCAGAATTTGATATTCCAGCCCGAAACCATATTCCTTGTTTTTCCCGAAGCCTTCTTTCACAAAATACTTTATCCCGCTGTTTCCTCCTTTAGTCTCCTTTTTCCATTACACCTTCAGGATAAAATTTCCATATTCTTTTTGGGTGATAATGTCTCCGCCGTCTGATGATTCAGCGATGTTTGTTCCGGTTGATACAATTGCCCCATCTTCTACTTTCCAACCTTTTTGAGGAAAAGATTTCATATTTATGCCTCTCCAATTCTTAGTTGAATGGCCATCAAACAAAAGCGTCCACCCTTCCTTTTTTTCCTCCGGCGTGAGTACATTGTTCTGTTCCTGAATTTTTTCCGTTTGGATTTGTATAAAACCGACTGCAGAAACCCGTTTGTCAGGTTTTGCTTTTTCTTTATTGGCGTTCTCCGCCAGACAATTGATGGCAACTGCCAATAAGAAAATCGAAACAAAAATTTTAAATCGAATCATTTTTTCTGATATTAGTTGGTATTAATACTTTCCATATTCCTGAAGGGTGTCCCACATTGCCCAAAAATTCTCCGGAGGTACATCTTCCTGAATATTATGTACCGGAGCAAACACAAAACCTCCGCCCGGGGCCAGAATATCGATAATCTGTTTTACCTGATCTGCAACTTGTTGAGAGCTTCCGTTGTTCAGGGTAGATTGGGTATCGACGCCACCACCCCAGAAAGTCAACACATCGCCAAAATCACGTTTCAACTCTTTCAAATCCATTCCTGCTGCAGTGAATTGCACCGGGTTCAGGATATCGAGACCGGCTTCGATCAAATCGGGGAGTATCTCGCGAATGGCCCCGCAACTGTGCATGAAGGTTTTTACGTGCGGTAAACGTTTCTTTACATGGGTAAAAATGGTTTTGAAATGCGGGATGATCATCTGCCGCAAAGTATCCGGATCCAGAATGGTGGTCGCCTGTGAACCCAAATCATCACACTCCGAAATAACCTGTATTTTATGCCCGTTGCCGGTTTCGATGGCCCAGTCGATAATGGCGTCCCAATAACGGAGCTTGTCGTCCACTATACGTTCGAACAAGGCTTCAACGCCATCCGTATCAATCATGGTATCCATAAACCAGTTTTCGTATCCCCTGATCCGGAGGCTGTTTTCAGTCAGCCCTGCTGTATTCCGGTCAGCAATTCCAGCAAAATTACCGACTTTACCAATTTGCTCATTTAAGTTCTGCCGAAGAATTTTTATATAGCTGTCCCAGTCGGGTTGAGGCAGCAAATGCAAAGATCCGGATAACGAACCGGCCCTTTCTATCGGGGAATCAAACAGGTTAAAATAAATATCATGCCCTTGTTTAAATTTCCATTTGCAACCGTAAAAATCGGTTACCTCAATCGTATCTCCCGAAACCCGTCTGGCATTTTGGTAATCGGGAATCCGTTTGGCGCCCAACCGGCGGGTATCCGCCTTCAGTAAAATCAGGTTTTCCTCGCTGGGTGTAATAATCTGTTGGATCGGGTCGATCTCGTCGTCGCCGATTTCAGAGGAAAGCCCACGAAACTGCATAGCCCTCAAATAGGCATTTTTAGTGATCGCTGTTACTGTTGTTCCAGCCAAATCGTAAGGAATCCTATCAGGTTCCTTGTGATTGAGCGTTGTTTGAATTCTTTCTCTACTGTTCATCTCTTAAAATTCTTAAATATGGATAGTCTTAATTTTTGGCACTAATAAATGGACGATAATCAAGGCCATCAGGTATCCCGATCCGGCAACGGCAAAAGGAATGGCATATCCATCAACACCTATATTCTGAAGGATTTTGCCAACCCCGAAAGCAACAATCGCACCTCCGACAGCACCAGAAAAGCCACCAAAACCTGCCACCGATCCAACTGCCTTTTTTGGGAAAATATCCGTCATCAGGCTGAACACATTGGCCGACCACCCGCAATGGCCCCCTGCTGCAAGGGCAATCAGCCCAACTGCCAGCCACATATTATCAGTATGCGGCACTATAGCCACCGGAACGGCAAACAACGCGCAAGCCAACAGGCTGAATTTGCGCCCCTGGTTCAGGCTGAAACCCATCTTCATGAATTTAGAAGACAGCCAGCCCAGAAAAATACCCAATCCCCATGATACCAGGTAAATGGTAAAAAAAGGCAAGCCGATGTCTTTCAGGTTAAGCCCGAATTTTTCGTTCAGAAATTTGGCCCCCCAGAACAGGTAAAACCACCAGATCGGGTCGGCCATGAATTTAGCCACCGCAATGGCCCATGTCCCGCGATGAGGAAGGATGTCTTTCCATCCTACTTTTTCGGTATTTTCGTTTTCATTGCTGTCGGAATTAATATATTGAAGTTCTTCCTCAGAAACATTCGGGCTTTTTTCCGGTTTTCTGAAATATTTCAGCCACAACAACACCCATATTAAGCTGATCGGGAAAGTCCACAAAAAACCAACCCGCCAGTTATCGAAACTAAGTACAAGTACCGGAATGATCAACGGAGAAAGGATAGTCCCCATGTTAGCTCCTCCATTGAAAATCCCAACAGCAAGGGCCCTGTCTTTTTTGGGGAACCATTCGGCAACCGCTTTGATGGCCGACGGGAAATTGCCCGATTGGCCAACCGCCAGCGAGAAACGGGCAACTGCAAAACCTATCCATGTTCTGGCCATCGCATGACTCAGGGCAGCTATGCTCCAAATTCCGATTGATATGAGATAACCCTTTCGGGTGCCAATAGTGTCGATCAACCGGCCCATCAGGATAAAACAGAGGGCATAGGCAATCATAAACACACTGTTGATGATCCCGTATTGTTCTTCCGACCAGCCAATGCTTTTCTGAAGGTCGGGGGCCAGGATGCCCAATGCCGAACGATCGATATAAAGTATAGTCGTTGCAGCAAAAAGCAGGCTAAGAATGATCCAGCGAAAGTTGGTTGTTAGTTTAAGTTTTTCAGTCATTCATTTTATGTTATTCATGCTTGTATTTAACCTTAAGAATTGATGCATAATGCCCTTTTATCTATCGGTATTGGACGACTTAATTGAAAAATCCGTATCTTCTGAAATGCTTCCGCCCTCATAGTCAAGAATAGCGCTATCATGAACTTTTTCTATAGTTGTATACGAAGATTTATTACCTTCTTTAAAAGGCTTGTTGTCTATCCTGTTATAGGCAGATATCAGGGACCAGCGAGGTTCGGAACTGTTATTGCGGTCTGAACGATGAAGAAGGTTGCTATGGAAAAAAAGCGTATCTCCAGGACTCATTTCGACATATACCAGTTCCATAATTTTTAATATCTCATTGACTCGTTCGAGATTTGCCCCAACCTGCTCTCCGGTAAAACCATGATCAATACGTCCTAATTTATGCGACCCTTTAATTACCTGAAGGCAACCATTTTCCTTATTGGCAGGAGTCAGTGAAGTGAGGACGCTAAGCATATTGGCGAAGAGGAACCCATCACGATACCAGTAGCCATAATCCTGATGCCATTCCCAAGCGCCCCCGACTTTAGGCTCTTTCTGCATTAATTTAGAATGGAAATGTGCAGGTTCTCCATTCAGGAACAGTTCTACCCCGGTAACAATCCTTTCTGAACGGGCTAGCAAACTATAAATACTATCATCAAGCGAATACCACAAAGCCAGTTTAGTCCTCAGTCCTTCCCTATCTCCCCGGTCGTAACTTTTTTTACTGATCACTTCATCATTTATTGCGATGCCATAAAGTAGTTCGATTTCTTTTGAAGAGAACATAGACGATACCAGCAAATAACCATCCCGGTCATAAGTCTCTTTGTCTTGTTGAGTTAATTTTTTATACTTCATGAGAAATTACATTTAAGCGTTTTGTTTGATGGGAAACTGTTGTTATAAACAGAGAATAGGTCAGACAATATCCGGCAAAACAAACGGTACCCTATATGGTCGTGTCAGCAGGGCATCAGCTTCAGGGTCATTTTTGAATTTCATCTTCACTGGATCAAATTCAAGAGATCTCCCCAACCGGTAAGAAATATTACCGAGATGCATTACTGCACAGGAATAGAATCCATCTCGAATATCCCCTTTGGCAAGTTTCTGGTCGTTAGCACGGATTGCATTTATAAAATCTGAGTAATGGTCACCAAGACCGCTTCCCTTTTCTCCTGCCACACGTTCTTTCCCATAAAATGTCTGCCACTCGTTGACATTTTTTGTCATATACCCTTTTGAGCCATAAAACAGGTTTCCCACGGTGTTATCCGAACTTATCATATAAGTATTGTCAGCCTTCGGGTTTTCACTATTAATCCCTTCGCGGTTGGTAATCCAGTGACGTACTTCAAATTGAAGGATTTTCTTCTTGTCTCCACCTCCCTTTGGATTAGGAAACTCAAAAACAGCAATCAGATCATTAGGCGTTTGCTGGTCATCGTCGAACATGAAATGGCCGCCGACAGCGCTGATTTTCACAGGCAGGGTAACAC
>JAGXIP010000209.1 GCA_024635585.1 Saccharicrinis sp.
AAAGATCAACCTCAAAGGCGCTCGAATTTATTTCGTCGGTTGAGGTGAGTCCGTTAACGGTTACCTCATAAACACAGAAACCAACACCGCTGGGTGCAAATGGATTTTTAACGTATAAGTTATCCCCCTGGAATGTACCATTAAGTACAATATCTTCGGCTTTGGCCGAAAATACCATCAGCGTAAGGAGTAAAAAAGAGTGTAGAAGTCGTTTCATTGATTTCAGAATGGGTTTGTCAACAGGATTGCAATTTAAAAAAACATAAGCACTCACGCAATAAAAGATACAATACTAATTATAAAAATACACTATTCGTGCAATCAACATGATGAAAGTGATGCGATTCACGTTAAAAAGCAATTCTTTTTTTTATACAGGCTCTTTCCAGTCGTTATTTTGTTTAATAAGTTGAACGAGTTCGTCCACGGCATCTTTCTCATCAATGTTTTTTTTCACCACCTGTTTCTGATAATAAAGGGTTATTTTTCCTGGTCCTGATCCAACATAACCGTAATCTGCATCGGCCATTTCGCCCGGTCCGTTTACAATACATCCCATAACAGCTATCTTCAGTCCTTTTAAATGGGTGGTGCGTTCTTTTACTTTGGCTGTGGTGTCCTGCAAGCCAAACAGAGTTCTTCCGCATCCGGGGCACGATATATAATCGGGTTTCTCGAAGCGTACTCTGGCTGCCTGCAATATGGCGTAAGCTGTTTTGTTGGCAATGCCAGGCTCATTTTCCTGTTCAAAATCTATCCAGATGCCATCGCCAAATCCATCCAGAAAAAGAGGGCCAAAATCACATGCCGCTTTCAATTGTGTTTTCTGATCAAATACTTCTGTGTAGTTTTGGTAAATAATTACAGGGTGGTTCATGTTGTGTGCCGTCAACCATAAAAACGCAGCTCTTTGTTCGGCAATGCTATTTTTATTTTCGGTTTTTAAAACCAACACAATATTTGATAAATTTTTAAGTGTTTCGCTAAGTTTTTGGTTTAATTGGGTATAAGTTAGCTCAATAAAAATTATCTCCGCAGTCAATTCGTTTAGTAGGCCAGCTTGTTCGTTTTTTAACAGCGGGTAACAGTTTGCTTTTACTTTAGGTTTGTTCCATTGTTCAAGTGGCATTATGCTGATGCCAGTTGCATCTTCGCGCTCGGAAAAGATATAGTCGGGCTTGTCCTGCACCGATTTTATTTTTCCTATAACCACCGGAATATTCTGGCCACCAATATTTTTAACTGCGGTTGATTCATGTTTTTTATATTCAAAAGGATAATATGAAGCAGTGGGAATAGGTGTAATAATCTCGTGGCCTGCTTTAGCACCTGTGTAATGTATTAAATCTTGTGCTACCGGAATTTCTTTTTCAGGATCTTCGGTAAGTGAAACACGTATGGTGTCGCCAATTCCATCTGCCAGAAGCGTACCTATACCCACCGCGGAGCGGATACGTCCATCTTCGCCTTCACCTGCTTCGGTAACCCCTAAATGCAAGGGGTAGTTCATGTTTTCCTCATGCATTTTTTGTACCAGTAGCCTCACCGTATGCACCATAATTCGCGCATTGCTTGCTTTGATGCTTAGTACAATCCGATGGAAATCTTCTTTTTGGCAGATGCGCAAAAATTCCATGCAGGATTCTACCATGCCCATTGGTGTATCACCATAGCGACTCATTATTCTGTCCGATAGCGACCCATGGTTGGTGCCGATGCGTAGGGCGGTATTATTTTTCTTGCATATGTTAAGTAAGGGAGTTAACTTTTTTCGCACCATCATCAGCTCTTCGCCGTAAGACTCGACGGAATATTCGATGGATTCAAATTTTTTTGCCCCATCAACAAAGTTGCCCGGGTTTATCCTCACCTTTTCGATATGCTCGGCGGCAATGTTGGCTGCATTTGGGTTGAAATGGATGTCGGCCACTAATGGGCCATTATAACCTTGCTTAGTTAACTCCTCTTTAATGTTTTTCAGATTAGATGCTTCACGTTGTCCCTGAGCCGTCATGCGCACCATCTGTCCACCTGCATCAAAAATAGATTTAATTTGATTTACAGTAGCTTCAGTGTAGTTGGTATTGGTGGTAGTCATCGACTGAACCACGATTGGATGATTGCCCCCCAAAAGTAACTTGCCAATTTTTACTTCGCGGGTTTTGTATCTTGTGTATTTGAATATATCGATGCAGTAATCAGAATTGCTCATTTCTTAATTGTTGAATAACTTACCTCTAAATATCTTAATTCTTGATTCTTTGTTCTTGATACTTGATACTTTGTACTTTTTTTGACTTAGCCAAATAGAGCATACGCAAAAGTAAGCTTTTACACAATAATATGATGCTTTGCCCATTATATAAATCCAATAATTAACTTTACACATCAAAAAACAAAAAAAGCATATGTCAATTTCTGTTTCGCAAGTAACAAGAGCATTCGGTCAGCAAAAAGCATTGGATGATGTTTCGTTCGAGATAGCCTCGGGTGAAGTGGTGGGTTTTTTAGGTCCCAACGGTGCGGGTAAGTCCACCATGATGAAGATTATTACGGGCTATCTTCCGCCAACAACGGGTAAGGTAATGGTATGTGGTTTGGATGTATCGCTTAATTCCTTGGAGCACAAACGAAAAATTGGATATTTGCCGGAGCATAATCCCTTATACTTGGATATGTATGTACGAGAATATCTAACCCATATTGCTGGTATTTATAAATTAGGACGAGGTACAAAAAAACGTGTGGAGGAAATCATTGAAATGACGGGCTTAACACCCGAGAGGACAAAGAAGATTTCGGCATTATCAAAAGGATATCGACAGCGCGTAGGATTGGCACAAGCGCTCTTGCCCGATCCGGAAGTACTTATTCTGGACGAACCTACCACCGGGCTCGATCCCAACCAAATAATTGAGGTGCGAGACTTGATAAAAGAGGTGGGGCAGCGAAAAACAGTTATGTTATCCACGCATATTATGCAGGAGGTACAGGCCATCTGTGAGCGGGTAATCATTATTAACCAAGGCCACATCGTCGCCAATGAAAAGGCCAGTGACCTAACCAATGCCGCGCTCAAAAATCATTACGAAATTACCTGCGAATTCCTAAGCCCTGTTGGAAAGGGTATATTTGATAACGTAGAAGGCTTAATTGGAATAAAAAGCTTGGCACCCAATAAGTACCAAATTTCGGCATCATCGGATATTCGATCAAAAATATTTGATTGTGCTGTTAGCCAGCATCAAACAATTATTACGCTCACGCAAGATCAGCGCAGCATGGAAGATGTATTTAGGGAATTGACCCGTAATAAATAAAAAACAAAGGCCGTTCAAATCAATGAACGGCCTAATATATATCAGTCTAATATCTCAGAGTCTCTCGTCTCAGGGTCTATTATCTCGAAATCTAATCATCTATCTTTACACATCATAATTGCTGGATGCAGTATCTCCACCGCGTCCAGTCCAGTTTGTGTGGAAGAACTCTCCTCGTGGTTTATCTACCCTTTCGTATGTGTGGGCACCAAAATAGTCGCGCTGTGCTTGCAACAGGTTAGCGGGTAAGGTTGCCATTCTATAACCGTCGAAATAACTAAGAGCACTGGAGAAGGTAGGTACTGGAATGCCATTTGTAACTGCTTGAGCTACCACCTCGCGCCAACCTTTTGCTGCTTCGTTTACCTTCGCTTTAAAATAAGGATCCAATAATAGGTTAACCAAATCAGGGTTTTTATCGAAGGCCTCTTTAATGTTATTTAAAAATACCGAACGAATTATACATCCACCTCGCCACATCATAGCTATGCCACCATAGTTCAAGTTCCAATTGTATTCTTTTGCAGCTTCGCGCATTAGCACATAACCTTGGGTATATGAAACAATTTTAGAAGCAAAAAGAGCATCTTTAATATACTTTATAAACTGTGCTTTGTCGCCTTTGAATTTTTCGATGGGTGAGCCTAAAACCTTTGCAGCCTCCACACGTTCTTCTTTTTGAGCTGATAAGCAGCGTGCGAAAACAGCCTCACCTATCAAGGTCAAGGGAACTCCCAAATCAAGTGCAGTTATGCCGGTCCATTTTCCGGTTCCTTTTTGTCCTGCTGCATCCAAAATCTTTTCTACCAATGGCTCACCATTCTCTTTAAAGCCAATGATGTCGCGTGTTATTTCAATCAGGTAGCTGTCTAAGTCGCCTTTGTTCCACTCCGCAAATATATCGTGCATCTCATCATGTGATAAGCCTACGAAATCTTTCATTATTTGGTATGCTTCGCTTATTAACTGCATATCGCCGTATTCAATGCCGTTGTGCACCATTTTAACAAAGTGTCCTGCACCATCTTCGCCCACCCAATCGCAGCAGGGTATGCCATCAACCTTAGCGGCAATATCCTGAAAAAGATCTTTAATTAATGGCCATGCTTTTTTTGAGCCTCCGGGCATCATCGATGGGCCGGTCAGTGCACCTTCTTCGCCACCCGAAACACCGGAACCTACGAATAGCAATCCTTTTTCTTCTACAAGCTTTGTGCGGCGCATGGTATCCGGAAAATGTGAATTACCACCATCAATGATTACATCACCTTTGTCCAAGTGAGGGATAATTTGCTCTATTAGTGCATCAACTGGCTTGCCGGCTTTCACTAATATCATGACCTTACGGGGAGATTCCAATGCATCTACCAACTCTTTTATAGAGTGTGTACCAATAAAGTTTTTGCCGGCACCACGTCCATTTACAAATTTATCTACCCTTTCGGTAGTTCTGTTGAACACCGCAACGGTGTAACCTTTGCTTTCCATATTCAAAACCAGGTTTTCGCCCATAACGGCCAACCCGATCAAACCAATGTCTGCTTTTTTCTTCATATCAAATATTTAAATTTTGTTGCAGTTCAAAAATAATGTTTTAATTGTTGATATATCTATTTTTTCAAATAATTTGAATTTGGGCAAAACCCATATTGGTCAAGCTCTCCTCTAATTGTTCTGTTCCATTTTTAATTTGTACGGTATAAGCCTCAAACTCCCGCCTAAGCGGATACGAACCGCGTTGCTGTTCAAAACTTTCCGGATTTTTCCGTAAACGCTGATCATCCTGTTTTATAGGATAGGTGTGAAGTACTGCTTTTGTCCACACTTCCTGAAAATCAAGGTTTTTGGCATCGATGGTTATTCTCGGGTTTTCGGGCAAGGGGATATTTGCGGGATACCATTGTTTTAAGGGAAAACCGAAATGCTGACTGATAGCCTGAACGCTCATGGCGGTACCATTGGCTTTTCCGTCGGCCGAATAACCTGCAATATGTGGGGTGGCAATGAAAGCTTTATCAAGGAGTTCCAGATTTATATTTGGTTCGTTTTCCCAAACATCTAAAATTGCATTGCCCACATCGCCGTTATTTAGTGCTGCCAATAAATCGGTGTTGTTGATAATTTCCCCACGCGAACTATTGATAATAACCACCTCTTTTTTACATTTTGAAAAAAGATTTGCATTACCCAGGTGGTATGTTTTGTGTTTTCCTTCGCTTTGCAAAGGCACATGAAAGGTGATGATATCTGATTTTTCTATCAATTCGTTCAGTTCAACAAAATCTAGGCTACCTTCTTTTTCAGCACGTGGAGGATCGTTCAATAAAACCTTCATGCCAATAGCCTTGGCGAAATCGGCCACTTTACTGCCTACGTTACCAACCCCAACTATGCCTATGGTTTTATTTTTAAGCTCCAAATTAAGTTCGGTGGCCAAAGTTGCTAGCGTGGCGGCTATATATTGCTTTACCGAACCTGAGTTGCATCCTGGGGCATTGGTCCATTCAATGTGGTTGTTTTTGCAATATTCGGTATCAATATGGTCGAAACCGATGGTGGCAGTGGCAATCATTTTAACCATGCTATTAGCCAAGGTGGTGTTGTTACATTTGGTGCGGGTGCGGGTAATCAATGCGTCAGCATCTTTAACAGCGTCAGCATCGGTATTCGCACCGGGTAAATAAGTAACGTTGGCATATGGCTCAAGTATCCCTTGAAGGAAAGGGATTTTGTTGTCGGCAATAATTTTGATCATATAAATAAATTTAACACAAATATAATAAAATAGTCACGAATGCTTACCCTCTTTTATTTACTGTTATCTCATAAATAGGTTGATGCCGGATAGGATGAGTATATCTGCCATTTAATAAACTTTTGTTACCGCTTCTACATCTGGTAAGTTATAAGCAACGTTTGCTATTACTTTTACTCCTGCAAATATAAAATAATCTTACTTTCGAACATTAAATGCTATATTATGAAGCGAGCAACGTTATTGTTAATTACCGTTCTTATTTATTTAAACATATCTGCCCAGAATGAGCGATTAAAAAAAGGGCAAGAGTTTACCTATCAAAATAGTACTTACGAAACTTCTAATAACCAGAAAGAGAGTCTTAAACGATATATAATTAGGTACAAAGTTTTAAATGTTTTGGAAGACGGTTACGATATGGAAGCACGTTTTGAACTCATGGACGAATATTTACGCGTGAAGAATAGTACGGATGGGAATTGGAGGAATGTGAGA
>JAGXIP010000210.1 GCA_024635585.1 Saccharicrinis sp.
AAATTGATTGGCATTATTTATAATGATGGTATTGGCATTGGGTATATCTAATCCCGACTCAATAATAGTGGTGGCTATGAGCACATCGTAATCGCCATTGATAAAACCCAGCATTACATTTTCGAGTGCGGGGCCATCCATCTGCCCATGTCCCACAACGGTTTTTACCGAAGGTAGAATCCGGTTTATCATGGCCTCAACTGCATAAATATTCTGAACCCGGTTATGAATGAAAAATACCTGTCCGTTGCGTTCAATTTCGTAGGTAATGGCATCCCTAATTATCTCGTCGCTGATGGTATGCAGCTCGGTAAGGATGGGATGACGGTTGGGCGGAGGTGTATTTAATATACTCAGATCGCGGGCTCCCATAAGCGAAAACTGCAAGGTACGCGGTATGGGTGTTGCCGTGAGGGTGAGCGTATCCACATTGAGCTTGATTTTTTTTAATTTTTCCTTGATGCTGACTCCAAAACGTTGCTCCTCATCAATAATTAACAAACCCATGTCTTTAAACTGAACATCCTTACCAATTAAGCGATGTGTGCCGATAAGAATATCCACCTCTCCGGTTTTAAGGCGGTTAAGTGCATTTTTTATATCAGATGCTTTCCGTAAGCGGCTCACATAATCTATTTTGCATGGAAAATCCTTGAGCCTGTCTGTAAAGGTTTTATAGTGCTGCATGGCCAAAATAGTGGTGGGCACCAAAACTGCCACTTGTTTATTATCGGCCACAGCCTTAAAGGCAGCACGTATGGCTATCTCGGTTTTACCGAAACCCACATCGCCACATACCAGCATATCCATGGGGGTATCCTTTTCCATGGCTTCTTTAACTGCGCGAGTCGATTTTTCCTGATCGGGCGTATCCTCATAAATGAAGGAGGCTTCCAATTCGGTTTGCATATAACTATCGGGCGAAAAAGCAAAGCCTTTCTCCTGCCTACGTTGCGCGTAAAGCGCTATCAGCTCGCGGGCAATATCCTTTACTTTTTTCTTGGTGCGATCCTTTGTTTTTTGCCATGCTCCGGAACCCAACTTATGGATACGTGGTGGCTCGCCTTCCTTGCTTTTGTATTTGCTGATGCGATGTAGCGAATGGATACTCACCAAAAGCACATCGTTATCCTTAAATACCAAGCGAATAACTTCTTGCCTTTTGCCGTTAACTTCGGTGGACATCAATCCCCCAAAACGACCTATACCATGATCCACATGAACCACATAATCGCCCGGATTCAGTCTGCTTAAATCTTTTAGCGAAACGGCTTGCTTGGCAATACGGGCTTTATCGGTGCGCAAGCTAAATTTATGAAAGCGCTCAAATATTTGATGATCGGTATAATAGCATAACTGCATATCATGATCTACAAAGCCCTCGTGCAGGGTTTTACCTTGCGGCGTATATTTAACCTTACCTCCCGTGTCGTGAAATATGGCAGCAAGCCTTTCATGTTGTTTGGGGTTGTCGGCCAAAATGTAACAAGTGTAGCCCTGCTCCTCTTTGCTCAATAAATCGTCCTGTAAAAGATCGAAATTTTTATTAAAAACCGGCTGCGGCGTGGTGTTAAACTTTATTTGGTGGGCATCTTTATAATAACTTCGCTTGCCTAACTCAATGCTTTGCCTGGCCGATAAATGTTTTTTTATTTCATCTGATGTAACAAATAATTCCACCGACGGGATACTTTCTTCCTCTATTCGTTGGCTGTTACGGTGTACTATTTTTAAATGAGCTTCTTTTATAATATCAATGATATAACTGATATCGTAGGCCCATACTTTGGTTTTCGGATTTAAAAATTGAAATAAGGAAATATGATCTTTCCCATCTCCCAAACTAAGGTTGGGAATAATAGCTATGTCGTTGAGCTTTGTTTTGGAGAGCTGGTTCTCTAAATCGAAGGTTCGGATAGAATCTACCTCATCGCCAAAAAAGTCGATGCGATAAGGATCTTCGCTGGCAAAGGAATAAATATCAACCAAACTACCCCGCACCGAAAACTGTCCAGGTTCATAAACAAAATCCACTTTTTGAAACTGGTATTCGGTAAGCACCTCGGTGACAAACGAAATATCTATCTGTTCGCCCGTTTTGATATTGAGGGTGGCCTTTTTCATGTCGCTGTTGGTGGGCACTTTTTCGAAGAGTGCCAAAGGATAAGTGACAACCACGCCCGGTTTTTTAGTGTTAGCCAGATAATTCAGTGCCTCTGTGCGCAAAATAATATTCGACGATTCAATATTGCCGTACTCTGGTGAGCGCTTGTAGCTCGAAGGCAAAAAATAAACACTATCCTCGCCCAGCAGCTGAACCAAATCGTTGTAAAAGTAGGCTGCCTCTTCCTTATCGTTTAAAACGGCCAAATGCGAATGTTTACCCATAGCAGATGCCAGCACCACACTTTTAAAACTACCCGTTGTACCCGCCACAAAAATATGGGGCATATCCTGCGCAATGGCATTATTTAACTGGACTACGAAGGGGTTATCGCCGTATTGGGCAAGAATACTGAATTGACTCACGCTAAAACTATTTTTTTGCAAAAGTAAGGATTTAGATGGAATTATTGAAGCTTGCCACAAATCCTAAATTTTGGATGACTATTACCAATAGTTTTTATGCTTGTACATTTTCGTATTGATAAATAGTTATATTTGATATGCTAAACATACGACTACATGATCGCACTAACCCAAGGGGTGTGTTATAAGACCTTTTACAAGACTACAGGGGAAATAAAGACATATATATTGAGATTATTAAAGTTGTAACCAACGTTGGAAAACGCAACCATTGCATTGAAAGAAACATCTATCAACAGATTATAATTATAATAAAACCAAAATGTCATGAAGAAAATAAATTTACTTTTTACCGTAATACTGTTGATTGGCTTTTCTAGCTGTGATAAGGAAGATGTTCCAAATTATGAATCAAATGCATATTCAATTTTTTGGAAAGAATCGAGCGCTTGGGCAGATTTCTATTACAAAGCCACTATTGACCAAAACGGAAAATTAGACGTTCAAGAAAAATATGAATTAAGCGACCAATACAGGGAATCTGAATTTCAAATTACAACCTATGATATGTCTTTAATTAAAGAAAAATTGGAAAACTTACTTTCAATTGACATTTCGGATAAGTATGGATTTCATGACAATGCTCCGAATGATTCACCGACAACAAAAATGAAGTACGTAACCACGAATAAAAGTGATTCAACCTATTTATATTATCCAAACGAGAATGAATTGCCAGCCAAATTGGAGATATTTATGCAGGTTGTATATGAAACGATTTCAAAAACTGACACCTTGAAAAATTAAAACACTGGCTACGTTGAGCCCACAAAAAAAGCAGTAAGGAGGATACTCCTACTGCTCTGCTTCTTTCAACCAGGATGATTCACCCCGCGCTCAATTGTGTTTTAATCCCTGTTGAGCTAACACCGCGTGTTTCTGAGGTTTATAGTGAGGGGATTAAGCAAAATGGATTAGTTTTCCCCATACAATTGTCGCTCCCAATGATGCACGTTGGTATCATCAATAAAATCGGTGATTGTATTGATGAACATTTATCGGGTTTTCAGACGTACCTTTCCCATTCACCAAATGACAACAAGCCCGAAAAATAACCGATGCAGTATGCCATAAGGCTGTTTTGACCCAAATGCCTTGCTTGAAGTTCACATAGTTAAAGCAGCCTTCGTCCAACATAATTTCATCCTTTATACCCCGCATTTCATCCTCACAATAATATTGAATATTAAATCGATACTCAACTTTTTCAGTATCTTGGTCGAACAAAGGATAAAATCCTTATACGTTGGGCTTCATTTGAAAATCGCACTCTGAAATAAAAAATTAGAAAATTGAAAAGAATAATTTTATTTATTGGTATTGGAATTTTAGTAGTAGGATTTTTATTTTGCTATTTGGGTTGGTCTTTTGCTCCTGGAAGTTATGCAAGAGCTGAAACATATGAACTTAATATTGATGAAAAAACTCTTATTGAAATTTTAAATGAGGTAAAATCTGAAAATGACTTAAATACGAATAGCTTCTCTGACCATAAAAAAGGACAATGGAACTCAATTTATTTTGAGTACAAAGATAAAAACCAAATAATACATACTTTAACAAGACCGGCAACTAAAACAAAGACAACATTTTATTTTTCAGGGTATAAAAGCAAATCAGATGTTGGAAACTGGACTGATGCGAATGAATATTTTTGGTGGTGGAAAAACTCGAAAGCTAAAAAAGAATTTGAGACTAGAATACTCGAAAAAATTAAGGAAAAGATAAAAAAACAAAAGCCCAACAAATAGCATCGTTTTACGGCCTAAGCCGCAATATGTGCTTAATATTTAACTAAACCCCATTCCTGAGCTACTGCTTATGTAATGTGGAATTGATTTTTTTGAGTTTATTCCTAAATCAAAAGAGATTCTAATGAAAAAGACAGATAAGAATCCTTGGCCAAGTAGGTTTGACAAAGAAATTTCACCAACAGCTAAAAACGAAATTGAAAAGATAAAAAGAGACTGTGTGCTCGAGCACTAAATTAAGGTGCAAATGTTTTACCCTACAAAAGTGCAATTTTATATAATCCCACCTTTATGTATCATAGTTCAGAGCTAATGTGCTATATTTATGCATTAAAATAACCCTATGTAAAGTCGAAATATCGGCAAGTGATATGAGGTTATTGAAAAGTTAGCGGTAATTATAAAAAACGCTGTGACAATATTTTAAAACTAACGAGACTAATTAGTTGAGAGTTTTATGGACACTTAATATGTATGTTTAAAACGTGATTGTCGGGTAAATGTCGTGTATAAGACAATGCTGATTTTTGGATAGTTAATAGGTTGAATATAATCTTACATTAAATTTCAATTTGAATGGAAAAACTAGATTTTGGAACAATATTAATTGAAGTCAGGAAAGCTAAAGGATTAACACAGGACGAAGTTGCTGAAAAATGTAAAATTACAGTTCGAACAATTCAGCGCATTGAATCTGGTTTAGTAACGCCTAGAGCTTTTACGATTAAAATTATTTCTGAAACTCTGGGATTTGATTTTTTTGAGACTTCTAATACCGGTTATGAAGTTTGTACAGAGAATCAAAATTCAAATTTGGAAAACCATAAAGTTTTATGGTATTTGAAAGATTTGTTTAATTTAAAAACTAATGCAATGAAAAAAATTTCAATTTTATCAACAACTACTTTGATTATCGTTTTAAGCTTGTTTGCTTTTAATTCAAAGTCTTTTGCTCAATCTCCAAGTAAAAAGAACAGTATTACTGTACAAAAGAATGCGGACAAGTCCGTTAAAAGAATTGAGGTGAGATTCACAAATTATCTTACATATGATAGTTTAATCTCAATTAAAAATGATATAAAAGAGTATAATATTAAGATTAATTACAAAAAAATTGAATTTGACGAGGATAATCATTTAAAAGAAATCTCTCTAGAAGCGTTTACAGATATGGGAAGTGGTTCATTCTATATGCCATTATCTGATACAATAAAGATTGGAGGATTTTTTGTTGATTATTCAAAAGATGCAAAGTCAAAGTTTTGTATTGGAGGTTGTTTCGGAAAAGAATAACTACCGCCAACAGCAAAATATAATTAATTGTGGTTTGCGTGCTGATAATCAAGGCTTACAGCCCGCATCAACTTCAGTGCTTTTCTACAGGAAAGTGCCACGCATTCCGCAACTAATCATATTTGCGAAACGTTGGCAGTTATTTACAACACAATGTATAGTTCACTACTATTTTATTATTTATAAAAGATAAGAACATGAAAAAAGTATTTATAATCTTGGCATTGTCGATTTTATTTGATTGCATTACAATAGCACAAACTGCAATTTCAGATTCTGCCAGAATTCAATCTGTTGACTTAAAAAATATTAAGGCTTCAATTATTATTAATTCAAATGAAACTAAATCTATTTTGATTGATAATGGAAGAACTAAAATTATTGTTAATCCTAATGGAACTCATTCAACATTTATTGATAATGGAGTTAGTTCTTTAATTGTAAATCCGAATGGGACTCATTCAACCGTAGTTAAGAATGGTAATACTTATACTATTGTAAATCCGGATGGAACTCATACAATCATGACTAATCAAGGAGAATCGTCAGCATTAGTAAATTCTGATGGAACTTGTTTGAATTTAGATAATGATATTAAAATTGAAAGAATTAAAAATTCTGATGGATCTTTTTCTGCAATAATTAACTTTGGGAATACTTCAACAACTGTTAATCCCAATGGATCTGTTAAAACGATTCATAAAAGGAATTAATTGAATTTAATTAATTATTGCATTACAGTAATAGTTTTAAGAGGATAAGATCATAACTAGATACGAAATAAAAATAAAAAAACAACCGCCAACACGTGCTCATAAATAATTTGGCATTCAGTGATTTGCGTAGGTTTATGCTTTTAATTATGTTTGGTTCAAACATGGATGGAAGTACGCCAAAGTGCCAAACTATTCATAGTACATCACGTTACCGCCAAGTGTAAGTGCGACAGAAGCAACATGAAAAAATGGGAAATAGGCCATCGTAAATTTTCAGTATCAATAAAAAAGAAAATAATTTGAACTTATTTATAAATGACTATGCATGTTTGGTAAAAATAATAGAAATCTGAAATTCAATGTTCAAATGATTATTGCAATTTCATCATCTTTAATTTTCATAGGAAAACTAGCGGCCTACTTTTTAACCAATTCAGTAGGTATATTAACTGATGCGCTGGAGAGTACGGTAAATGTTGTAACAGGTTTTATAACTTTGTATGCAATTTATATTTCAATCAAACCCAAAGACGCAAACCACCCCTTTGGAC
>JAGXIP010000211.1 GCA_024635585.1 Saccharicrinis sp.
AAGTTGTCCGGTACGTGAAGTAGCAATCTTCCATCCATAAGTAGTCCTTCCAGTTTTCGGCATAAAAGTAAGGTTGATAATTTTCGGCCTTGGCAATATCCAATTGGACTGCACCCGGAACAGAAGCAGGTATCCATTTTTTAGGTTGTGCCTCATAACTGGATGAATAAGCGAGTTCCCAATTCAATATTTGTTTTTCCCCTAAAGCCTTAGCTTCCAGTATGTTTGTCATCATGATAAATGTTAGAAAAATATTAGCAATTCTCATACCAATTGATTTTTATGTTAAGTTAATTTATAGTTTTCTTCAATGAATTTTGAACAATCTTGATGTTCAGTTTAATCTGTTTATAAAATCCATTCGCATTTAAAACCATAAGTTCCAAATTGCATGAATAACAAAGTAGTAGGATTCTGCAAAAGTTGCTAATTTCATTTTATAGTAAGCGTAATATCACTCCTATTCAAACCTGATGTATTGGCTTTAAGTAATAATTCACCTGGTTTTCCGTGCGATTTTACATACACTATTGCTCGACCATTATATAATTGCACTTGTGCTCCTTTCCAATTATAATGGTCTGCCATATCGCCATTATCAACACCTGCAATTTCACCATTGCCTATCAGTTCAAAGTTTATCAGATTATTTGCATAGGGGCATAGAACCCCATTCTCATCTACTGCATTCACTTCAATCTGAAAAACGTCATCGTTACTTGTACCTATTGTTGACTTGTAAGCCGATAATTTTAAGGAAGATGGTTTGCCAGCTGTATTTAAAATATGCCTGCATACTTCTTTTTCGTCATTTTTTCCTACGGCAATTAGTTCGCCCGGTGCATAATTAAGGAACCAGCGAACGACGCCATTTTGAAAATCCGCCTTTCGTTTTTCACCTATGGATTTACCATTCAGCAACAATTCGACGCTTTGGCAATTGGTATAGGTATACACACGAATAGGTTTATTTTGCTTTTCAGGGAAGTTCCAGTGGTCGACAACGGCTGGAGCCCACCATCCAATTTGCCAATGCTTTTGATTGTTGAGCCATGTAGCAATGGAGTCGTCGTGAACAACCGTATGTACCATTGGTTTTTCATCGTAGATACTTTGAGTAAACCAGGCATGAGGTTTGGGTATTCCATTGCTGTAGACAATGCATCCCCGTAAGCCTTTATCCGGCCATGCTACCGATTCGCCAAGGTAATCAATCCCGGCCCATATAAATTGACCAGCAATAAAATTGCTTTCCAATACACTCCACCATGAATTATTTGAGTAGTCTAAAGAATCAAAACCAAAGCCGGGTGTTTTATTGTTGTATTGCATAGTTTCGCTAGCTATTCCAATTAAATTGGGATACTGTTTGCGCCAATCTTTGAACTGGTGGGTTCGATAGTTGTAACTCAGCACATCCAGTTCTTTGGTATAACTCGTAGGAACTTCATTTTCTCCTTCTTTTCCAGGATGCATGCCTACCGTAACTTTACGTGAAGGATCTTTCTGATGGATAAATTCCATGTGCTTTTTTACAATTTCTAATCCATCTTCAACAAATAATAGCTGTTCTAAGGTTTCGTTTCCAAAACTCCAGATAATTACGCTTGGGTGATTTTTGTCACGCTCGATAAAGTTATCCAAATTGAATTTCCAATTATCATGGAATATACGTTTGTGTGCATTAATTAAGGCGGTATCGTTTGGATTTGCCAAATACATCCATGGAATGGCCCATTTGTCATTTATCTCGTTGAATACCAGAAAACCTTTTTCGTCACATAAATCTAATAGTTGCGGCATGTGAGGATTATGGCTTAATCTAATGGCATTTACACCTAATTCTTTCAAAATATCAAGCCGTCTTTCCCACACCGATAAAGGTACGGCAGCACCAAAGCAACCGGCATCGTGGTGCAGGTTAACGCCTTTTAACAGCACTTTTTTGTTATTCAACACAAATCCATTTTTAGAAGTAAATTCTGCTAAACGAATTCCAAAACTTGATGTGTAGCAATCATTTTCATTCCCATCAGTAAAAATGCGACTAACTGCTTTATACATGGTCGGTATTTCAGGCGACCATAACTCAGGTTTGCTAATGGGTAGAGTCTGGTTAACTGATATTATGGTATTTGGGGCTATTGTAAATTCCGAGGCAATTGTTTGAATTTTCAACCCTTCATTATCAAAAATTTCAGTTACAAGATCTCCTTTCTGTTCATGTGATTTGTTATTCTTTATTTTTGTATCTATTCTAACAATAGCTTCATTGCTTGTTATCTCAGGAGTTGTTATGTATGTTCCCCATACTGGAATATGTAAAGGATTGGTAATATGAAGCCAAACATGCCTGTATATTCCACAACCAGAATACCACCTGTCTGCTGGTTGTCTGCTGGCATCTACACGTATAGCAATTAGGTTTTTATGTCCGGGTATCATATGCTTTGTTATGTCGTAATAGTGACTTCCATACCCATATTCGTTGTGACCAACATGTATTTCATTCACCCAAACATCTGACTTTTCATAAATACCATCGAATTGAATAACAATTGTTTTTTCCCGGTAACCTTCCGCAATGTCAATACTTTTTCGATACCAACCAATCCCCCCTTTTATAAAACCTCCGGCCATACCCGATGGAAAAGTATCAGCAATTGGGTTTTCTATAGCCCAATCGTGAGGTAAGTCAAGTGTTTGCCATGCATTATCATCAAAATTGATGTCTTTGGCCAACTCATTATCTTGCAAAGCAAATTTCCAATTGGCATCTATTTTTTTGGTTAACCGAAGATTATCTTGATTTCTGCTACATGAAAGTATCGAAATTAAAATAATAATTAAAAAAGCAAAATGTTTATTTTTCATATTGTTACTTATTAGAATTCATTTTTAAAGTAAAAGTTTTTAAACCTGGAGAACTTATTATAATACTTATTTCGCCTTCTTCAGAGGTTGTCTGTATGGTAGCCAACAACCTGCCCTCATATGCTTTACGCGAATTAATTTTATACTTTTCATGACTAAACTGATCTCCACTATCGAGACCTATTAGTTTGGCATTTCCTTCAACAGAAACCGATATTTCATTATTAGCGGTGGAAACCGGAATTCCATTTTCATCGACGATTTCTATTTCAATTATGGCCACATCAGTTCCATTAGCCACTAATGAAGTTTTATTACAGTTCAATCTAAGTCCTGAAGCCTCACCTGCAGTGTTAAGTGCATGATTGGCGATAGGTTTGGAATTTATGTATCCTACAGCTTCTATCTTTCCAGGTGCAAAAGGAATCTTCCAACTCGCTTGGTATTGATCTTTAATTACTTCTTTCTTTCCTTTTGATACACCATTGACAAACAATTCCACCTCTTCACAGTTAGAATAAACATATACGTCTGTCAAATAATTGGCATTCCAGTTCCAGTTCCAATGCGAAATTAAGGGCTTTGGATGCCAATCGCTTGCAGGCTTTTCGGCAAAAGGCACTCCGATGTGCACCAATGGCAGGTCGCTCCACATGCTTTTCCGCTTATAATACTCTGGTCTTTCAACTCCTGCCATATCAATTATTCCCGCATCCCATCCACGTTTAGGCCATTTTAGTCCTTCTCCTAAATAATCGAACCCAGCCCAAATAAACTCTCCAATTACATAATCGCTGTCTTTTACTGAATTCCAATAAAAGGTGTCATAATAGGTTTCGGTTCCAAGAAATAGTCTATGCGGATATTTTTGTTTCTCAGGTTCATACATGGCTTCTGCATGATATCTGCCTAAATAATTGTATCCTGCAATATCTAAAGCATCTAAAAAACCATATTCATTGGCAGAGGTGATAAAATCACAGCCGGCAGTTACCATACGTGTAGGATCTTCATCATGGGAAATACGTTGAAGTTTTTTTACCAAAACTGCACCATCTTCATAAAGTTGATTGGGTATTTCGTTTCCAATGCTATACATCACAACAGAGGGATGATTGCGATCACGCTGAATCATCGAACGTAAATCGGTCTCTACCCATTGATTGAAAAAAAGATGGGTGCCATAAGCAACTTTGCCATCCGACCTCTCCATAGAAAGATCGTATCCTTTATTCCACTCATCAAATGCTTCGTCCATCACATAAAAGCCCAAACTGTCGCACATGTGATAAAACTCCGGAGCAAAAGGATGATGACTGGTTCGAATGGCATTTGCACCCATTTCTTTTAGTTTTACCAGTCTATAATGCCAAACACCGTCAGGAACTGCACTGCCAAGTGAACCCGCATCCTGATGCAAACAGACGCCCTTTAACTTTTCCTGTTTGCCGTTGATCAGGAAGCCTTTATCGGCACTAAATTCAATGCTACGGATTCCAATAGGCGTAATTTGTTCGTCCACAGCTTTTCCATCGTAATTTAAAATGCTTTTTAAATAATACATATTGGGATTATTTGCCGACCACAATTTTGGCTTTGAAATAGAGAATGTGTGGGTTGTTTCTTTGGTGGCAAAATCCTGAATACTATCTTTTTGACTATAGCTGGCAACTTCCTTCCCCTTGGCGTCTATTATCACTGAGGAGATGGTCATCTCTTTTTTAATCCGTTTGTTGAGTCCGCTATTTTGTCGCCACCAGAAAAATTCAGTTCCTTCAAAAGCCCCTGCAACAACTTTGTATTTGCATGAAATGGTGGCTGATTTTTCACTTACATCTTGATAAGAAACAAACACACCTTCGGCATTATGAAAGTGAGATGAGTTGGTTGTAATGAGCCATACGTTGCGGTATATTCCAGACCCTGAATAATATCGTGAAGAAGGTTGCAGTGAATTATCTACTCTAATAGCAATCACATTTTTTTCACCAAACTTTAGCAGACCAGTTAAATTATATTGAATACGAGAATACCCATAAGGATAAAGTCCTAAAAAATGACCATTGATCCATACTTCCGAGTTCATGTATATGCCATCGAATTGTAGGGTAATTGATTTAGCTTTTAATGAATCGCTAAGTTCAAAGGTTTTTCTGTACCATCCGACACCTCCCGACAAAAAAGCACCCATAGGACCACTGGGGTTGTTTTCTTTCATCTCTGTTTCTATCATCCAGTCGTGCGGCAAATTTAAGTTTCGCCAACCAGAATCGTCGAAAGCGGGGTTCTTATATGCTTTATTATCTTCCAAGTTGAATTTCCAACCTCCGTTAAAATTCTGTTGACGAAGAATGACAGTTTCATCTTTTGCCGAAACCGACAACATACTGAAGATGAGCATAAAGAATAAAGCAATCGAGTTCTTTTTCATTTTGTATTTGTTATTTTTATCATCGTAGCAAACTCAAAATCCGATTTTTCTGGCAATTGAATTTTTACAGTTTTATCCGCCAGTGAAATGGGAAGTATTTCATTTCCATTGCCAAATAGAATGGCTTTACTTTCGGAATTGCATTGAATAAACGGCAACGAAATGAAACCGTTTTTTGGCTTGCCCATTACGAACACATACAGGTCGCCATCTTTCCGGGTAAAATACAATTTTGTTCCATCATTAAGTATTGCGTCAGCTATTTTCCATGGTTTTGTGCCATAAATCCCTTCTCCATTTATTTGCATCCAGTTGCCCAAATCACGGAGTCGTTGCAGTTGGTTGTCGGGAATTGTACCATCGCTTTTTGGACCAATATTTAAGAGTAGATTTCCATTTTTGCTTACAACCTCGACCAAAAGCTTAATTCAATCAGCAGAAGAAAGCAGGTGGGCATCACCTTCTACCTGATTGTATCCGAAAGAATATCCTAAGCCCCGGCAAGTTTCCCATTTATCTTCAGAAATAGAATTGCGCACAGTATATTCCGGAGTCGAAAAATCCGTTAATTCTTCATATTGCCGCCACCTATCGTTTACCACAGCATCAGGATTTGTGTTGAACAATTCAGAAAAAACTCCGAGTAAATCACCATTTGCGGGATAATTTACATCATTCCATAACACATCGGGTTTGTATTTGTGAATGAGTTCGTGCATCTGGCAATCGGCATATACCGTGTATGCAATCGACGTTGGCATACTTTGAAACAAATCGGGCCATAAATTGGTAATGGGGCTGTAATTGAATGTCCAGTCAAGGCCACCGGAATAGTACACCCCGAATTTTATATTTTTTTCGCGAACAGCCTTGCTCAATTCACCAACATAATCGCGCGGACTGTTAATTTCTTCTTTTGTGCGGAACGGGTTAATTATATTGGAAGGATACAGCGTAAAACCGTCATGATGCTTGGTGGTAAGAACTACATATTTGGCTCCCGTTTGTTGGATAATTTCGGCCCAATCATCAGCTTTCCATTCATTGGTTTGTAGCAGCAGCGAATCACGAAAGGCATAATAATCAAAGTTTTTACCATACTTTTTTTCATGGTATTGTTGGGTAGGCGAACCCGATATTCGCAAGGAGTTAAGGTACCATTCGGCATACGGATTACTTTTATAAAAAGCTTTCCAGTCGCTCACTTTATCCGGCGTTGTTGTGGGTGTTGCCCATGCCGGCACCGAATACAAACCCCAATGAATGAATATGCCGAGTTTGGCATCGCTGTACCATTGTGGAGTTTCGCGTTGAGAGAGAGATTCAACGGTTGGCAGATAAACAACCTGATCATTGTTTTGCGCCTTCAATCCAAAACAAAGGAATTCTAACATAAACGCAAAAACAAGGTGTTTCTTCTTCATTTTGATAATTTTAGTTTTAAGGTAAACGATTGTGTTATAAAACCGT
>JAGXIP010000212.1 GCA_024635585.1 Saccharicrinis sp.
ATCAATAGGATAAACGCCAGCAAAAACCATGGGTTTTACTTCCTCAAAGCCTTCAATACGCTTAGCACAACCACCTTTAACATGGGTTATGGTATCTCCAACTTTTACTTCCTTACTGGTTTTTATCCCCGAAATAATGTAGCCCACATCACCTGTGCTCAACACCTTACGCGGTTCCATTTCTAAACGCAGCACACCCACTTCGTCGGCATGATACTCTTTTTTGGTGGACATAAATTTTACCAGATCGCCTTTGCGAATCTCACCATTTACCACCTTAAAATAGGCAATAATCCCTCTGAAGGAATTAAATACCGAATCGAATATTAAACATTGCAAGGGAGCCGCTGGGTCGCCAACGGGTGCAGGTACTTTATCAATAATAGCCTTTAAAATATCTTCTACTCCCAATCCAGTTTTACCGCTGGCACGTATAATATCTTCACGCTTACCTCCAATCAAATCTATAATCTGATCTTCAACTTCCTCAGGCATGGCATTGGGTAAATCCATTTTGTTCATCACCGGAATGATATACAAATCGTGCTCTATGGCCTTGTATAAATTCGAAATCGTTTGGGCTTGTATGCCTTGTGTAGAATCCACTATCAGCAAAGCACCTTCGCAGGCTGCAATCGACCGAGAAACCTCATACGAAAAATCTACGTGTCCGGGGGTATCAATCAGATTAAGCACATACTTTTCGCCTTCATACTCGTAGTCCATCTGTATGGCATGACTCTTAATAGTAATCCCCCTCTCCCGTTCAAGATCCATATTATCAAGCACCTGTGCCTGTGCGTCTCTTTCGGAAACAGTAGAGGTAAATTCCAATAATCTATCAGCCAGGGTACTCTTACCATGATCGATATGGGCAATAATACAAAAGTTTCTTATATGTTTCATAAACTAAAAATCCCGTACGTGTTAATAATTGGGAATAATAAAAAGCATGAAGGCCTTTTATTTCCAATTTGCAAAGATATTTAAATCCTTGTAATTTGAATTGTTTTTTAATAACAGATATGTATATCTTTGCCCAAAACAAGAATAATTATGAGTAAGGTTTTAGTGACGGGTTGTGCAGGATTTATTGGCTCACATCTATCCCAAACACTACTAATCAAAGGTTACCAAGTAGTTGGTATAGATAACTTTGATCCTTTTTATAAACGGGAAGTAAAAGAGGCCAACCTCAATGAATTTAAAAATCATCCCAGCTTTACTTTTCACGAGTTAGATTTGTGCGATGAAACTACCGTACGAGAAAAACTATCCACAAAATTCGATTGTATCGTTCATTTGGCTGCCAAGGCCGGGGTACGTCCATCCATCGATAATCCGCAGCACTATATTGATAACAACATTAGTGCAAGCCGTATCTTAGTTGATTTGATGAGGGATACTGGGAGTAAAAAAATGGTTTATGCCAGTTCTTCGTCTGTTTACGGCAACATGAGCTCTACGCCATGGAATGAGGCAAAGGACGTTTCGATGCCCATTTCGCCTTATGCGTTTACAAAAAAATCATGCGAACTACTAAATCACACCTACCACCATCTTTATAAACTGGATTTTATCAACCTAAGACTTTTTACCGTGTTTGGTCCACGTCAACGACCGGATTTAGCCATCAATAAATTTACACGATTATTATACAAACAAAAACCCATCCCCATGTTTGGTGATGGATCTACTGCCCGCGATTATACCTTTGTGCATGATACTGTTTCGGGCATTATCAAAGCCATTGAATACTTAAAAAATAACGATGGGGTTTTTGAGAATATCAACTTAGGCAACAACACACCCGTAAAGTTGATTGATTTGATACATGCCATTGCCGAGGTAAGCGGACAGAAGCTGGAAATAGAACAACTGCCTATGCAGCCTGGTGATGTAAACATTACCTGCGCCGATATAAGTAAAGCACAGAGACTGTTGGGGTACGCGCCCACTACCCCCCTCAAAGAGGGGCTAAGAGCTTTTGTGGATTGGTATTTGAAGAAGTAGTATATACCGCAAAGTATCGAGGGTTTCGCTTTGTGGATTTATACCAAGGGCTTCGCTTTGAGCGAAACCCTTGGTAAGTAATATATTATCCCACCAACTCTTGCACCAAGTCTGATGCTTCTTTTAACGTGATGGCAGAGAATACTTTCAAACCTGATTCATCAATAATCTTCTTGCCTCCTTCGGCATTTGTTCCTTGAAGCCTAACAATAATCGGAATATCTATTCCTCCTATTTTTTTATAGGCTTCTACCACGCCGTTAGCTACCCTGTCGCAGCGTACAATACCTCCAAAAATATTAATAAGGATGGCTTTTACGTTGGGGTCGGCCAGGATAATCTTTAGCCCTGCTTCTACTGTATGCGCATTGGCACCACCACCCACATCCAAAAAGTTGGCCGGATCTCCACCCGAAAGTTTAATGATATCCATGGTTGCCATAGCCAATCCAGCACCATTTACCATACAGCCCACGTTGCCGTCGAGTTTTACGAAATTAAGATTGTGCTTAGAAGCTTCTATCTCTGCTGGATCCTCTTCGTCAAGGTCGCGCATTTCAATAAAATCATGATGTCGGTACAAGGCATTATCGTCAAGGTTTATTTTGGCATCGATGGCCATAATTAAGTCATCGGATGTTTTTAGTACCGGATTAATTTCCACCAGCGAGGCATCGGCTCCTTCGTAAGCCTTGTAAAGTGCGGGTACAAACTTGGTCATCTCTTTAAATGCCTTACCCGACAAACCAAGATTAAAGGCTATTCTGCGAGCCTGAAAAGGCAAAACACCTGTGGACGGATCAATCTCCTCCTTAAAAATAAGGTGTGGTGTTTCTTCAGCTACCTTTTCTATATCCATACCTCCCTCGGTAGAATACATGATAATATTACGTCCGGTTTCCCTGTTAAGCAAAACGCTCATATAGTATTCTTGCGGTTCAGAATCGCCCGGATAAAAAACATTTTGCGCTATAAGCACTTTGTTTACTTTTTTTCCCTCCGGTCCGGTTTGATGAGTAACCAGTTGCATACCTAATATTTGCTTGGATAATTGTTTTACTTCATCCAGCGATTTGGCAACTTTTACGCCACCACCCTTACCACGCCCTCCGGCATGTATCTGAGCCTTAACAACCCAAATATCCGTTCCGGTTAATTGCTTTAGCCTTTTTGCAGCAGCAACAGCCCTATCCGGATTGTCTGCCACTATTCCTTCTGAAACCCGAACCCCATATCGTTTTAGGATTTCTTGACCTTGATATTCGTGTATATTCATATGTTTATAATTAATTTAATTTACCATATGCCTGCCCAGCGCAGACGGGGAACTCGCCATTATAAACACACCCCTTTTGTGAGGGGACATTATCGTGGCTCGTTTCATATATATTTTATATAAAAAGGTTACAATTCAAATATTTTGTAATGTACTGTTTTGATGTCAAAAATAAAACGTTCAAAATGTTTATTTTTGCAAGATAAAACAATTATAACATGAGGAAACTGAGAAACAAGGAATTAAACAGACTAAGTGTAGAAGAGTTCAAACTCACCGAAAAAACACCCATTGTTGTGGTGCTTGACAATGTAAGGAGCTTAAATAATGTGGGCTCTGTTTTTAGAACCTCAGATGCGTTGTGTTTAGAAGAAATATATTTGTGTGGAATTACTCCAACTCCACCTCATAACGAAATACATAAAACGGCTTTGGGTGCCGAAGATTCAATGCTTTGGAGTTACCATGCCGAAACAACACTGGCTATTAACGAGCTTAAAAACAAAGGCTATACAGTATATTGTGTTGAGCAAGCCCTTAAAAGCACCTCCTTATTAGATTTTAAACCTGAGCAAGGACAAAAAATTGCCCTCGTTTTTGGCAATGAAGTAAAAGGCGTTCAGCAAGTGGTGATTGACGAGGCTGACGGTTGCATCGAAATTCCTCAATTTGGCACCAAACACTCGCTTAACATCAGCGTAAGCGCCGGTATTGTATTATGGGAAGCGAATAAATATATACGGCGATTTTAAGTTGGTTATAAACCATACTTAATTCTCTTTTATTGACAAAGACAATGGTTTAAAAAATAACACTAAAAAGGCATCCTGCTTGCGGGATGCCTTTTTTACACTAAATAGATTTATTCTTATTTTCTAATAATAGCTTTATACAGAAGCTAACATCTTATTAAAGACTTCGCTCGGACGCATTGCCTTGGCAGCCAACTCATCGTTAGGTTGATAATAGCCGCCAATGTTCACCTCACTGCCTTGCGCATCAATAAGGTCTTTCAATATCCTTGCTTCGTTATCCTTTAACTTCAGCACCATTTTTGCAAACTTACGCTGCAAATCAACATCTTCGGTTTGTTCAGCAATGGCTTTTGCCCAATACAATGCCAGGTAAAAATGACTGGTACGGTTATCGGGTTCGTTCACCTTGCGCGAAGGGGATTTATCTTCAGACAAGAATTTACTATTGGCGTGATCTAATGCTTTGGCCAGTATAAGTGCTTTTGCGTTGCCTGTTTTAGTGCCCACGTCTTCGAGCGAAACTGCCAAGGCCAAAAACTCGCCCAGGGAGTCCCAGCGCAAATGCCCTTCTTGAAGAAACTGCTGAACATGCTTAGGAGCCGATCCTCCGGCACCGGTTTCGTACAATCCTCCACCTGCAAGCAAGGGAACAATGGAAAGCATTTTGGCACTGGTGCCTAATTCCAAAATCGGGAACAAGTCGGTAAGGTAATCGCGCAATACGTTTCCGGTAACCGAAATAGTGTTTTCGCCTGCCTTAACACGCTTTAAGGTATATTGCATGGCCTCAACCGGGTTCATTATCTTTATTTCTAAACCTGCTGTATCGTGCTGCTGCAAATAGGTTTTAACCTTTGCAATGATGTTGTTATCGTGTGCTCTATTTTCATCTAACCAAAAAATGGTTGGTTTGCCGGTTGCCTTAGCTCTGGTAACGGCCAGTTTAACCCAATCTTTTACCGCTACATCCTGGGTTTGACACATACGCCAAATATCGCCCTCTTCCACTTTGTGCTCAAAGGCTACCTTGCCATCCCCGTCACTCACTTTTACCGTTCCCTCGGCGGGTATCAGGAAGGTTTTATCGTGCGAACCGTACTCCTCGGCTTTTTTGGCCATCAAACCTACATTAGCCACATTGCCCATGGTGGTAACATCAAAAGCACCATTTTTTTTGCAAAAGGTGAATACCTCCTGATAAATACCGGCATAGCAGCGGTCAGGCACCATGGCTTTGGTATCTTTTAGTTTACCGTCAGGCCCCCACATTTGACCGGAACTGCGTAAAGCTGCTGGCAGAGAGGCATCAATGATGATATCGCTGGGGACGTGGAGGTTGGTGATTCCCTTATCGGAATTTACCATGGCCATTTCCGGACGAGTTTTGTACACCGCTTGAATGGCGGATTTAATTTCTTCTTTTTTATCCTTGGGCAAGGTGCCTATTTTAGCATATACATCGCCCAAACCGTTGGTGGCATCTACCCCAAGTTCTTTAAACAAATCGGCATATTTCTCAAATACATCTTTATAAAAAACGGTAACGGCATGACCAAACATGATGGGGTCCGACACCTTCATCATGGTGGCTTTAAGATGTAACGATAGTAGTACATCCTCTTTTTTGGCCGCTTCTATCTCTTTGGCATAAAACGCCCGCAATGCTTTTTTGCTCATCACAGAACCATCTATCACCTCACCTTGGAGTAGAGGGGTATCTGCTTTCAAAACAACTACCTCACCATTATTTTTAATAAGCTCAATTTTTACCGATGCATCTTTAGGTGCTACATACGATTTTTCGGAGCCATAAAAATCTCCTTCGGTCATATGTGCTACATGCGATTTAGAGTCGGAGTGCCAGGCACCCATGGAGTGCGGATTATTTTTGGCGTATTGCTTAACGGCCTTGGCCACCCTTCTGTCAGAATTTCCCTCACGTAAAACCGGGTTCACCGCACTTCCCAACACTTTGGCATATCTGGCTTTTATTTGCTTTTTAGCATCGTTTTTTGGATCCATTGGATAATCCGGAATATTGTAACCATGTTCCTGAAGCTCTTTGATAGCTGTGTTCAATTGTGGAATTGAAGCACTTACGTTGGGTAACTTAATGATATTTGCCTCAGGCTTTAGGCTCAGCTCGCCCAATAACTTTAAGGTGTCGGGCTGTTTTTGTTCTTCCGTTAAATTCTCGGAGAAATTCGCAATAATCCTACCGGCTAAAGAAATATCCATCAATTCAACCTCTACTCCTGCCGCATTGGTAAAAGTTTTAATAATAGGTAACAACGAATAGGTTGCCAACGCTGGCGCTTCGTCTGTTTTAGTGTAAATGATTTTTGATATTTTTGTCATATTTCAAGTTTATGAGATTGCTAGATAAATAGGTTAATAGTTTGGCTGATAGCTAGTAGCTTATGGCAATCATCTAAATACTATCGGCCATTAGCCATCGGCCATTAGCCAATCTGTTTTACTCGATATCCAAATCGAACTTTTTCGTGAGCAACAGCAAGGCTGGATTCTTTTTGGCCATCAACTTGGCTTTCTCTGTTGCCGTAAATGCTTTTGTTGATTTTTGTCCTTCTATTACCAACTGGGTTTCCAGCTCCAAATTGGCATTTTTCAATTCACTTCTTAAAAAAGAAAAAATATTTGATTTTTGCTCTTGCAGCTCATTGTCCTGTGTTTTGTTTTTAAGCTTGACACGCACCACTACCTCCGAATGCAATTCGGGCAGATGGTTGATTAGAATACTTGCCAATCGCGCATTCTTTGTTTCTATTTTCTTTGCATACTTCAACCATGCTTTAATAAGGTTGTTGTGCTTTACTGCTTCGTTCCAGTTGGTATCTACTAAAACACCTGTATTTTTATCGTGTGTATTATCGGGATACGCTGCTTTTCTGTCTGACAAAAGATTATCACCTCCGCTTAAAGCTGCCTTAAGCGAAATAGTATTTAGTGGTTTCTTTTGTGCACCGCTATTTTTTTGAATATTGCTTTTTGCTACGGGTTTTACAGGTCGTTGCTGACTTGCTGGCGAAGCACCGGTTGAACTTACTTTTTGATCACTCCCTCCGGAACCGTCCTTTTGCTTCGCCTTTTTAGCTACTTTTTTCTTTGCTCGTCTAACACGCGTGCCACCCTTAACAAGGCAAACTCAACATGCAGTCGCTTGTTTTTGGCAATGCGGTATTGCAAGTCGCAATCGTTGGTAATTTGTAGCGCATCAATTAAAAAGTCGATGCTACTTTTTTGTGCCTGTGCACCATATTTCTCTTTTATCTTAGTTCCTACATCCATTAGCTGTATGGTGGCTGTATCCTTGCACACCAACAAATCACGGAAATGTGAACTCAAACCTGATATAAAATGATGGGCATCGAACCCTCGCTTTAAAATCTCATCGAATATCAGCAAGGTCTGGGTAGTATCTTCAGCTAAAAATGCATCAACCAATCTAAAATAATAATCATAGTCGAGTACGTTTAGGTTGTCGATAATCTGCTGATAGGTAATACTTTTGCCTGAGAAAGCCACAATCTGGTCGAAGATAGAAAGCGCATCGCGCATGGCACCGTCAGCTTTTTGGGCGATAACCGAAAGCCCCTCCTCCTCCACTTCTATCTGCTCGCTTTTTGCCACATACTTTAAATGACCTACCGCATCTTCGATGGTTATGCGGTTGAAATCATAAATTTGACAACGCGATAATATGGTGGGAAGTATCTTATGCTTTTCGGTGGTGGCCAAAATAAAAATAGCATGTTTCGGGGGTTCTTCCAATGTTTTCAAGAAGGCATTAAAAGCCGATGCGGACAGCATGTGTACCTCATCGATAATATAAACGCTGTACGATCCAATTTGCGGGGGAACACGCACCTTATCAATAAGGCTTCGGATATCTTCTACAGAGTTGTTGGAAGCACCATCAAGCTCATGGATGTTGTACGAACGATTTTCGGCAAACGACTTGCACGATTCGCACTCGTTACAAGCCTCAAAATCGTCAGATATATTGGAGCAATTTATTGTTTTGGCAAAGATACGTGCACAGGTGGTCTTCCCTACCCCACGCGGACCGCAAAACAAATAGGCGTGCGCCAGTTGACTGCCCTTAACGGCATTTTTTAATGTGGTGGTGATGTGTTGTTGCCCTACTACCGAAACAAAGGTTGAGGGACGGTATTTTCGTGCTGAAACGATATAATCCATGTTTATATTTTTTGCTATCTGCAAATATAAAATTTAAACACGAGACAAGGGTATATTTTAAAAATTCATTTATCAACATGGCGGCTCATATAACTTTTTGTTTGCCAACTCGGGTGAAATATATTTGATTTTTTCAATAAAAACCTTGAAATTGTATTTTCTGGATAAAAGCTATCCCTACTATTTAAATTCTATATACTGTCTGCACAGGCATATTTTAATACTCTCACCCATGAAAAGAATAATAATATTTTTTTGTTTGGCATTATTTTGCCGCATTGGTATTTCGCAAATCTTATACCCCGAAGTTTATTCCTGTTTTGGAGGCCATTCCGCAGGTTCAAATGTTCAATTAACCTGGACCGCAGGAGAACCTCTATTTGAGACCGCCACTAATGCAAAAAGCATTTTAACACAAGGATTTAATCAACTACTGCATGTTATTTCAACTGATGTGAACATAGAGCAGACCGATGCTAAATTTCGAGTTTTCCCGAACCCTTGTAAGGATAGAATTTGGATAGAATTCTCTTTGTTGAAAGAAGATGATGCCATTCTAAAGTTATTTGACCTAAGTGGCAATGTATTACTTAAAAGTCAGATATGGGCAGATGCCATTAATATCAATTTTACCCACTTCGTAAAACTTCAGGATGAAATGCGAAGTCACAAAAATAAAATAAACCCTACTATTGCTGCGGCTCTTTATACCCGTAATTAACCAAACTAAAGATTGCCGTTGGCTAAAGCCAACAGCAATAATTTTAAAGCACCTTCCATATATTCCCTTCTTTGTTTGATGACACCACGTTGCTGATGAATTTCATGCCCCTGACACCATCCTCCACAGTAGGAAATTCGCCATCGAAGAGTTGTTCTCCTCTGATAGACCTGGCCACGCCTTTGTAGATATTCCCCAGGGCTTCGTAAATCCCTTCTGGATGGCCCGATGGCATCACCTGGCTGGCTTGGGCAAATGAGCTATTGTAGTCATGAGCTGGCTTATAAACTTTTGTCGGCTCAGCGTCACTCAGTTGGTACAAAAAATTTGGATTTTCTTGGCTCCATTTTAAGCTAGCATGAGAACCATATATCGCGATAGTAAGGTTGTTTTCTTCGCCTGCCGCCACCTGACTTGAGCGAATCACACCTTTAATATTATCGGGTAACTGCAACAGTACAGTTCCATCCAGGTCGAGCTGCACGTTTTCTTTAACCGGGCTTAAATCTGCCAATACCTTTTGTATTTGCAGGCCGGTTGTATATTCAATAAGATTAAAGGCATGTACCCCAATATCACCCATACAACTGCTCATGCCTGCAAAATTAGGATCTAGTCGCCAAACCCCAGTTATGCCCGAGCCCGTGCCTTGAATAATGGAATTGACCCAACCTTGGTAGTATTGGGCATCTACCCGATGTATTTTTCCCAGAACACCAGACTTAACGATTTCTTTCATTTGGCGAACCATAGGATAGCCAGTATAGGTATGAGCAAGTGCAAAGGAGAGTTTTGTTTTGTTCACAATTTCCTGCAGTTCCATTGCTTCGTCAACGGTAAAGGTCATAGGTTTTTCACAGATCACATGAAAACCATTTTTCAATAATTTTTTTGCAAATTCATGATGAAGCATATTGGGTGTCACAATGGATACTGCTTCTATTCGCTCGTTCAAAGGCCTCGTTAGTTCACCTTTAACAAAGGCATCTAAGGTAGGATAACATCGCTCAGGTAATATATTTTCGAGGTCGGCAAATTGCTTTCCCTTTTGATAATCTGTACTAAAAACACCTCCTATGAGTTCAAAATCGTTACATATTCTGGCTGCTCTGCGGTGAGCGTCGCCAATAAATGCACCTATTCCGCCACCCATCATTCCAAGTCTTATTTTTTTCATCTCATTATATGATTTATTGATTTTTTTTGTCAAAGGCGGCATCAAAAGCAAGTTTTGAGGGAGCAAAATCAACTTGTTTCACGAAGGCACAAGATTCCGTGGCTCCACGTTCCCGATCCATACCTGCATCTTCCCATTCCACCGAAAGGGGGCCAGAATAAGCGATACGGTTCAAAGCCCTGATAATTTTTTCAAAATTGACATTTCCTCTTCCCACACTACTGAAGTCCCAGAAACGGCGTGCATCGCCAAAATCTGTATGGCCACCAAATACGCCAGCCTCAACAGGTACATCGCTCCATGAGGCATCTTTCATATGAACATGAACTATCTGCTCGGCAAATTTATCAATGAACTTCACGTAGTCCACACCTTGGTAACCAAAGTGACTGGGGTCGTAATTAAAACCAAATGAAGGATGGTAGTTGATGGCCTCCAGCGCCCTTTGTGCAGATGCAATGTCAAAGGCGATTTCAGTAGGGTGAACTTCCAGTCCGAATTTGACGCCCAGCTTTTGGAATGTGTCCATGATGGGTGTCCAGCGTGTGGCAAAGTCCTTGAAACCGGCCTCAATCATTTCTTGGGGGGCGGAAGGGAATGAATACAACAAGTGCCAAATGGAACTTCCCGTAAAGCCATTAACAATGCTTACACCTAACCTTTTGGCCGCTTCGCCTGTTTTTATCATCTCTTGAGCAGCCCTTTGCCTTACGCCTTCTGGTTCTCCATCGCCCCAAACGTAATTGGACAGTATGGACTTGTGGCGTTCATCGATTCGGTCGCAAACGGCTTGTCCCACAAGGTGGTTGGATATGGCATACACTTCCAAATTGTATTTTTTAAGGATGGGCAGTTTCTTGTCACAATAGGCTTTGTCTGCTTTATCCACCTCGAAATGATTGCCCCAACATGCCAATTCCAATCCATCATAACCAAAACTCTTTGCCTTTTGGCAAACTATTTCAAAATCCAAATCGGCCCATTGACCGGTAAATAAGGTAACTTTCCTTCTCATTGTTATATATTTTTAGATGATTAGTTAACCAAATACTGTTGTAATACTCACGGGGTGACTATTTACATCTTACCCATAGTCACCCCGTGAGTAAATATGTAAAAACTATCTTTCAGATACGATAGATATTGAACCTTTTTTTAAACCTTTACCACTAACTTCGAGTTTTATATTGCCTGGCTTATTGGTGGTTTGAACCAATACCACCAATTTGCCACTAAAAGCTTTCATAGTTGGCATATGGAACATTTGGAGCGAGGTAGCATCGCCATTGCAAGCCGCTCTGTAGGTGCCAGCTCCCGTTATCTTAAACGAAAGGTCATGTGCAGCAGTAGGGCACAAGTTTCCATCCTTATCCACCACCGAAACAGTAACATAGCTAAGATC
>JAGXIP010000213.1 GCA_024635585.1 Saccharicrinis sp.
AAGATTGCGAGTAAACCACCTAAAGGTGCTGTGGTAAAGAGCCGGATGAGCTGAGAGGTTGAAGTCCGGTTCTTTGATAGGCTAAGGGGAAGTTCCCTTGGCCTACTCGACCCGCCACCGTTAGGCAGCATATAAACCCGAATAATAAACATAATCTATGAAATTTAACATTAAGACTTCTGTAATCCTATTCTTATTTTCCGTACTTGGATTAAATTGTTTCAGCCAAAGCATTGAAGGGAAAATAATTGACTCTGAAACAAAAGAAGAACTTAGTTATGTTAATATTGGCATTCTAAACTCTACAATTGGAACAATAACAAATGAAAACGGACTATTCAAATTGGATTATAATGAGCATTCGGAAAACTTGGAGGTTCGAATAACAATGATTGGTTATAAATCAGAAACATATTCAATAAATAAATTACAAAATAAAAATAACCAAATAGAACTTGAAAAAGAAGTATTCGAACTAAATGAAGTTGTTGTTAAGTATAATGGAACTTTGAGGAAAATTGGAACAATGAAACCAAATCCAAATGCAGGTGTTTGCGGTTGGGGCGGGACAAAATTTGGTAAAGGGCATGAACTTGGATTAGAAATAGATTTGGGAGAAAAGCCTGTTAAGATAGAAAACTTAAATTTAAAACTTCATAAGCAATCATTTGAGACTTCAATGTTTCGACTGCATCTAAGACAAATAGAAAATAAGTTGCCAGGGAAAGAATTGTTGACTGAAAATATTTTCTTCGATATTACGAGAATGAAAGGTTGGGAAATAATTGATTTGTCGAAATATAACGTTGTAGCATCTGGAAAGGTTGTTCTAACAATTGAATGGATAAAGGTTTCAAAAGCTATTGAAGAAAGATTAGTAAAAATGAATGGTAGTAAGCAAGGTACACCTGTCGTTTTATTTAAAACTAACAAGAAAATAGGTACATTCTTCATTCGAAGAGGGAGCGAAGCTCCTTGGAAAACTGAAAAAGGAAACAGTCCTGTTTTTTACATAACAATCAAGGGGTGAGCGAAATGCGCTACCTGACACGCGTTGTGGTGCATGGCTAAGTGTCATACTTATAGCAAATTTCGTCTACTGAAGAGCATTCTTAACGGCCAGAAAATTTATTCCAATAAGATTAGCGACGCACCATACCGCAATCCGTTGCCAAACATATTGACCAAACTTACCTTAACAATTTAAAATAAATCAAATAGTATTCAATATCCATAAAGTTTATAAATAGGATGTTATGAAAAACCTTATTTTAACAATTATTCTTTTGGCAATGTCTTTACTGAACATTACCGGACAAGATATCGGAGGAGATTATTATGTTTCACCAACGGGTAGTGATTCAAATGCTGGAACCTATAATAAACCTTGGGGAACATGGCAAAAAGCATTTGAATCGGCACAGCCTGGTGATACGGTTTATTTTAGAGGTGGAGTGTGGTATCCAATTGAATATGCTGATGGCAATGCAATTACTGTTATAGCGCCAAATAATTCTTTTATTTGGGAGGGAAAGATATATGGGAACGATGGCACTCCAAACAATCCTATCTGTTTTTTTAATTATCCCGGAGAAACACCAATTCTTGATTGCTCCCTGATCAATATGGATAATCACCAGTATAATGTTGGCCTTTCAATTTATAATTTGGATTTTACACATTTCAGGGGGTTGACTATTAGAAACGTTTATCAACCAACAACACCAAACAGCATAGGGGACTTTTCACCGGCTTCGGGTGTTGGTATGATAGGAACTACCAATTTAATTTTTGAGAATTTAACTGTGTCTAATATTGGTGGAAGAGGTTTTGGTGGCTCGAGTCTGTTAGGATATCATACTGACCCTGGTTATGATACCACACGTTTTATTAATGTGGATGTTTATAATTGTAATGACGCTCTCAGTATGGAGCCAGGCAATGCAGCCGATGCTTACAAAATAACACTTCAAAGTTATGAGGTTTCTGAACAACACAATCCTAACGGAACTTTGCCAGTCTATTATTTAGAAGGTTGCAGATCGTGGGCATGCACCGACGATGGAGTTGACATTGGAGGTGTAGGTATTATGAATTACCATAATTGCTGGTTTTTTTCAAATGGAGGGCCTAATGCACTTGACGGCAATGGGGTAAAAATAGGCGCTCCTTTCGATTCTATCAATGCAAATATTCCCTTGAAAATTGTTACCAGATGCATAATGGCTAATAATACAGGATTTGGATTATACGATCTTCAGTACGAACCATATTTTTTAAACAATTCAAGAATATATAATAATCTAATTTATAATAATGGTGCTGGAATGCAGTCGGGCGCGGCAGACAGATATAATGAAAGCACGAGTATATACAGAAATAATATTATTTATAAGACTTCAGATATTGATGCAGCTGGAAGATCTCAAATATTTGTAATGGATAAATTATATACAGAGTCAAATAATACTTTCGATTATTGGGAGGAATCAGGTAGCTTATTTAAGTGGCAATTAGCAACAGATGTTACTGTAACAGACGATGACTTTGTTTCACTTGATATATCCCAACTCTATCTACCACGAAAGGCCGATGGTTCTTTACCTTACATTACCTTTGGACAATTGGCACCCGGCAGTGATCTTATTGATATGGGAATACAAATACCTGAATCTGACAACTCGGGAATTACAATGCAATATTCAGGTAATTCTCCAGACATTGGTTATTTTGAATTTAACTCAACTCCATCTGTTTTAGATCAACCAGAGGAAGGACTTGTAGATTTTTCTTTTTCAAATGATAAGATCGTTCTACATCTCAACGATCAAAATATTTTTACCCGTTACGACCTGTATTCGGTCAATGGCTTACGTATTAAAACCGGTTTGATAAATTCAGAATATTGTGAAATTAACACGGCGGGCATAAGCGCAGGTATTTATGTGATTGTATTGTCAGGAAGACATACGATACAAAGTAAAAAAGTTTATATTTATTGATGTTAATAAACGTTTGGCAACACATAGCCTCTAATTAAGCGTTGCTTGCACACGCTTGAAATTAGAGGCTATGTTGAACAAAACAGCTTTCCGTGGCCTCACAGCATCATGTCAATAGTCAAAGTGTGATTATCGTGTTTTCAATCGGCTTTATTGAGATGGGACAAATTGAAATTGGTATTGTTTCTTGCGTTTTAGCACATAAGATAACTTTATTGAACCCGACAACGGATTTATAAAGTAATATAAGAAGTGTGAATGATGTAATTTGTTTAAGAATTATGTAACTTCTTCCGGTATTCCTGCCATAAATTATGGTCATAGTCAATGTATTAATTAATAGCTACAAAAAAATGCCAAAATTAGCAGCCATATCAAAAATTGATTTTCCTTATCGAGTTGATCAGCAGGAAGTGAAACAATATTCAAGGCGTTTATTTGCGCCTTCTTTTCCACAAATAGATAAAATGTTGAGCGCTTTTGATAATACCGAAATTGAAACCCGGAATTTTTGCAAACCACTCGATTATTATACCTCTGGTCATAGTTTTCAGGAACAAAATGCCGATTACATCCAGCTCTCTCTTGATTATTCGGTGAAAGCGATTGAAGCGAGTATTTCTGCTGCACAAATAAAAAAGGAAGAAATCACTGATATAATATTCGTTTCTACCACCGGACTTTCCACCCCCAGTCTTGATGCGCTTATTATTAACAAGATGAGACTGAGTCAGAATATCGGTCGTATGGCCATTTTCGGGTTAGGCTGTGGCGGGGGCACTTCTGGCTATTCAAAAGCAAACATTCTGGCAAAAGAAAATCCAGATGCGATTGTATTGCTAGTAGCTGTAGAGTTGTGTTCGCTGACTTTTCTGCGAAATGATTTTAGCAAAAGCAACTTCATCGGATCAACTTTATTTGCCGATGGAGTGGCAGCTTGCATCATTACTGGCGATAATCATAGCACTAAAACAGAGAACCAGATTTCGTTTCTTGCTACACAGAGTAAATTGTATTATGATTCGCTTGATGTCATGGGATGGGAATTTCAGGACAACGGATTTAAGGTTTTGTTTTCGCACAACATTCCAACCATCATCTCAGAAAATATTCGCGCCGATATCACTTCATTTTTAAGTAAACACCAATTAAAAATTTCAGACATCACCAATTTCATTTTTCACCCCGGAGGTAAGAAAGTATTGACTGCCTATGAAGAAGCTTTGCAGGTGGAAGGCGATTTTCTGAAAAACACCAGAGAAGTGATGAACGAGAATGGCAATATGTCGAGTGCCACTGTCTTATACGTATTGGAACGGTTCTTTACGCAAAATTATAAAAACGGTTATGGATTGATGCTGTCGATGGGGCCGGGTTTTTCGAGTGAGTTAGTTTTACTTCAAATGAACAAAAAATAATATGACATTTTTTCTTTTTATATCGTTTGTAATTCTTTTGCGAATTGGGGAATTGGTACTTTCAAAAAGCAATGAAAAATGGTTGTTGCAGAACGGTGCGGTTGAATATGGACAAAGGCATTATCCTTTCATTGTAGCGCTACATGTTTTATTTATCTTCTCCTTAATATTCGAATATTCAAGGCAACCGGATCCGACTTACAGTATATTTCTTATCATTTTATACTTTCTGATTCTTGCCTTTAAAACTTGGATTCTTGTCTCACTGGGAAAATTTTGGAATACCAAGATTTATCATATTTCTGACATTCCCTTGGTAAGAAAAGGGCCGTACAAATATTTTAAACATCCGAATTACCTGATTGTAATTGCTGAAATTGCTGTTATTCCAATGATATTTCACTTGTATTTCACCGCAATTACGTTTACCTTGCTTAATGTGATTATGTTATTCGTAAGAATTAAAGAAGAAAATAGAGTACTACAGATTAAATAGGGCAGCACAAATTCAAAATAAAATAGATTGTAATACCCTAAAATATGCTTTCGATCAGCATAATATCGAAATGCGATTACTACATACAGCTGTTTATTAGGGTGATGCAATAAATCTTTTAAAATTAGACGTCACTAATCAAATGTTGGATAAATTAAAATAACCACCATACATTGGGACTACAATGGGAGCTATCATTCCTGTAATTTATGCTTTTGTTTCTGACGGTTCAATTGAACAATTTTTATCCCGATGGTGGGAGAAAATAAAAAAGAGGTTTTCTAAATAATCTCTTCATGTGAAATGTGTGATTGATGTAAACTTCTACAAAAGTTATGTAACACTTTTTAGATTAAAGGTGCTGAACTTTTAAGTAATTATTCACAGTTAGGAATTCATTTTTTAAAACAAAATTATTATGGCAGAAATTAAGATTGAACAGAAAAAACAGCTTTGGCCATGGTTGCTTGTTGGCCTTGTCATCGCTGCATTGCTTCTATATTTCCTGTTGTTTCGTGATAATGGCAAAAATACAGAGGCAGTAACTGAAGCAGATTACATCACCAATACGAACGAACCTGAACTCTTAGGGGTAAAAGATAATAACCGCACTGTTGCGGCTTATGTAAGCTTTGTTAAAAAGGATACCAACAAGATGAGTCTGGACCACGCATATACAAATGAAGCACTATTAAAACTAATTGAGGCTACAAATGCTAAGGCCAATGAGGTTGGATATGAAGTTCAGGCAGATATAGAAAAGGTAAAGGAATATGCAAAAATGATTTCAAGTGATCCTTTTGAAACTACACATGCGGATAACATTAGAAAGGCAGATGATTTGCTAACTAATGTATTAC
>JAGXIP010000214.1 GCA_024635585.1 Saccharicrinis sp.
CATCGATCAACAGCCCATTTCCAAAGCCAATCCATTACTCAGTCCACAAGTAGGCAGTAGTCGGTCAGCAGTGAGTAGTCAGGCGGCGGTAGTAGACAGCCAAGAGGCGGCAGTAGAAAACAGGTAGTCAGCAGCTCACACTGAATACAGACAAACTGTAACTAAAACATGTTTAACCTGCTTTTTGTAAATTAACGGAGATGTATTATTACTTTTGTACTTTGAATTTATCTGACATTGTGCAGCGTTAGAGTTAAAATTAATGAGTAAAAAAGGGAGAATAGTAGCCTTAGAATTTGAATCGATTCCCAAATTATTGTGGAGTTATTTCCTACCTGCTTTTGCAGGAGTTATCATCAATTCGCTATATAATATTGTCGATCGAATTTTTATAGGACAATATGTGGATGCCCTGGCCTTGGCTGGTTTGAGTGCTATTTTCCCTATCATGATTATAATGATGGCCTTTGGTATGATGGTGGGTATGGGAGCCGGCGTGCGTGTATCTATCAATTTGGGTAAAAAGGATTACAAACGTGCCGAATTGGTGCTGGGTAATGCCTTTGTAATGATGATAATAGTATCTGTACTGATTACGGTGATAGGTTTTACCATCAGCAATCCCTTGTTACAGTTTTTTGGTGTAAACAGCCAAACTTACACCTACGCCCAGGAATATCTTCACATTATTTTAGGAGGAACCGTATTTAACATCGTAGGTTATTCGCTTAATAACCTGATACGTTCCGAGGGCAGCGCAAAAATTGCCATGATATCCATGCTGATAAGTGCCGGATTAAATATCGTTTTGGATTATATATTTATCGTACGTTTACATATGGGGGTTAAAGGGGCGGCTTATGCAACTGTGCTGTCGCAAGTAGTGCTCACCATTTGGGTTATAGCTCATTTTAAAAGTTCTCGCTCTGTAATAAAACTACACATGCGCAATTTCAAATTAACCCGTGATATTGTTTGGTACATTATTAGTATCGGTTTTGCCCCGTTTAGTATGCAATTGGCTTCGAGTGCAGTATTTGGCCTGTATAATATACAGCTAATAAAACACGGAAGCGATATAGCCATTGGTGCTATGGGCGTTATCATTAGTGTTGCTATGCTAATGGTAATGACCATCATATCTATCACTATGGCCAATCAACCCATCATAGGTTTTAACGTAGGAGCTAAAAACCACAAAAGAGTAAAACAAACCTTGGTTATTTCAATTGCTGCTGCTACCCTTATTTCTGTTGTAGGCTTTGCCATAGTACAATTATTGCCCGGCCCCATTATTAAAATGTTTAATAACGACGATGCCGAGTTACTAAGAATTGGCACCCAGGGATTGCGTATTTTCTTATTCGCGTTGCCTTTAATTGGCTTTCAAATCGTTATTGGCAATTACTACCAATCCATAGGTAAAGCTGGCATTTCTGCCTTCCTATCTGTATTGCGCCAAGTTATTTTCCTTATCCCGCTGTTGTTTGTACTACCCAATTACTTTGGCCTTATCGGTGTTTGGTTTTCGGCGCCTATATCCGATACCATGGCAGCGTCCGTTTGCATTTTTTTTACCATTCATGAGTTCCGAAAATTAAATAAAGCTATTGCATTGCAAGCCTCCTAAGCTTCTTAGTTCGTCAACCTAAATACAAAAAATATTTTTTTTGGACAAATACTTTTTAATGAGAATATTCTGATTGTATTTGAAGGAAGCATTACCTGTAACTATTTGTTAAAAGTGCAATGGCTCGTAGACGAGGTGGTTTTTGTAAATATCATGACACGAAAACCCATGATGACTCCCAAAATTGTTTTAGAAGCACTGGATTAGCTCTTTACAAAAAAATAATTTTTATGGAGGAATAAACTTTAACCATAAAAAGCGAAAGACTGAATTGCCTCAGATAGATTTCACTTATGTGTAAAAACAATCGTCACAACCAGATTGCATCAACATTTTATTATCTTTGAAGTTATTCTAATCATTGATTCTATTTTTCTAAGCAGGTGAATTCAAAAGGACAACATATTGGAAGGTTATTTACCTTTTTGGCGGGGCTAATTATTTTGGCCCATGTTGTTGTACCCCATGATCACCATTTTGATACGACACATTCATCAGCGAAGGAATCATCTTGTGAAAGTTCTTCACAAGATGAAAATACTGAAAACTCGTATCCCCATTGCCATGCACTCAATATTCTTGTATCAGAAAAAGCAAACACTTCTTCTTTAAATCAGTCTTTACCTGAATTTTTTAATTTCTTTTCACCCGGAATCATTGTCAATCTCGAGATTCCGTCAGTCAAAACTGTTACCACTCCATTTTTTAGCCACCAGGCTATTTTCTTAAAACAATTCTTTTTTACAGCTCAATCACTTCGAGGCCCTCCTGCAAACGCTTAACTTTTGTTTGATTTAACAGACTGGCAAACAAGCTGGGTCTAATGTTTTTCTTAATTCTTTTTTATTGAAAAAGAAGAAGAAGTTAAGCAAGCAACAATTGTGGAAAAAGCAAAAAACAGACGAAAAAAACTTTAATCGAACTATGATTATTAGTTTCAGTTTACTGTTGCATAAAACTTCAAAAGTAGTTTATAAGAATAATGATTACTATTTCTGTAGTCATAATTGCTTCAATCATTTGATAAAGCACTTTGGAAAAGTTGCAATGGTACCCGATGCCATTTCAGGCGATTCAATTAACAAGGCCAATGTATTAATCGGGCTAAAAGAAAGAGAAAAGCCTGAAGTAATATACTCTAAAAATGAGCAAACATTTAAAATTTCTTACGAAAAAAATAATTACAGTTTCAACAAAAAAATCAAAATGAGATGATAAACAATATCATATCTTTTTCAATAAAGAACAAAGCCCTCGTTAGCTTGATGACCATAGGACTTATCATAGGGGGATTTTATTCAATGACCAAAGTGCCATTGGATGCCGTGCCCGACATTACCAACAACCAGGTTCAGGTAATTACAACAGCCCCCAACCTGGGAACCGAGGATATTGAGCAGTTTGTAACCTACCAAGTGGAGCTTTCGGTTGCCAACCTGCCGGGTGTTATCGAAATCCGATCAGTGTCGCGCTTTGGGTTATCAGTGGTTACCATTGTATTTAAGGACGATATGGGAACCTACCTTCCCCGACAGTTGGTAAGTGAGGCATTGGCCGAAATCAAGGAGAATATCCCCGAAGGGTTTGCCAAGCCGTTTATGGCTCCCATTAGCACTGGACTGGGTGAAATTTTACAGTACACGCTTGAAGTGCAGCCCGGTTACGACACGATTTATGATGATATGGAACTGCGCACCATGCAGGAATGGATTGTAAAACGACAAATGACTATGCTTTCGGGTGTGGTTGAAGTGAACTCTTTTGGAGGTCGTGGAAAACAATACGAAATTTCCATCAATCCCGATAAGCTCCATAGCATGAACCTTACCATTGCCGACATTTTCGAGGCACTGAAAGATAATAATCAGAACACTGGTGGGGCATACATCGAAAAAAACTTCCAGGCAAATTTTATTCGCGGCGAAGGTTTGATGCGTTCGCTCGATGATATCCGCAATACACCGATAGCCAATATAAACGGGCAACCTGTCTTTATTCGTGATGTAGCCGAAGTAAAATACGGCAGCTTTGTGCGCTACGGAGCATTTACCAAAGACGGTAAGGGTGATGCGGTCGGTGGTATCGTGATGATGCTGAAAGGCGAAAACTCCAACGATGTAATTAAGGATGTGAAAGAACGGATAGCCTTAATTCAAAAATCCTTGCCCGAAGGTGTGGAAATTAAATCGTTCCTCGACCGCAGCAAACTGATAAAAAGCACCACTTCCACCGTAGCCGAGAACCTATCGCTGGGGGCACTGATTGTAATCTTTGTACTTGTCATCTTCTTGGGAAATTTACGGGGTGGTTTACTGGTAGCATCTACCATCCCACTTGCTTTGCTCTTCTCGTTTATTATGATGAACCTTTTTGGCGTTTGGGCAAACCTAATGAGTCTGGGGGCTATCGACTTCGGAATTTTAGTTGACGGGGCAATAATCATCGTAGAAAGTATGATTTTTTACCTCCACAGAAATGAATTTATCGGAAAGAAAATAGGACTGCCGCAACGCAACGAAATAGCCTATAATTCAGCCAGTAAAATGATGAACTCTGCCTTTTTCGGTCAGCTTATCATTCTTATTGTCTTTGTTCCGGTTCTCGCATTACAAGGTGTGGAAGGCAAGATGTTTATCCCAATGGCCATGACCTTCGGTTTTGCCGTGTTGGGCGTAATGCTGCTTTGTCTTACTTATATCCCCATGATGGCTGCATTATTTCTAAGAGCGCCAAAAACAGATAAAAAAAACTGGGGAGAGAAATTCATACTTAAGCTCGAAAACTTTTACGAACCGATAATTACATGGGCTTTGCGCAAAGGGAAACTTGTATTGGGCATTGCTATAGTCTTTTTAATCGCAGGAGGATTCTTGTTCTCGCGCATGGGAGCCGAATTTATTCCGCAGTTAGATGAGGGCGATTTGGCCATGCACATGTTCCTGAAGCCTGGCACTTCACTATCGGAGGTTACTAAAGCATCTACCAAAATTGAAAAATTGTTACTCGATGAATTTCCCGATGAAGTGGAATCGGCACAAACCCGCATTGGGGTAGCCGATATTCCAACCGACCCAATGCCGATTGATATTGGCGATGTATTTATTTTGCTTAACCCAATTGACGAGTGGACAAAAGCGGAAACAAAACAGGAACTTATAGAGAAAATACAAAAAGAGGTAAGCGTATTCACGGGAATTAATTACGAATTTTCACAACCCATTGAGATGCGGTTCAATGAACTTTTAACCGGAATACGTGAAGATGTGGCTATTAAATTGTATGGCGACGATTTGAATATACTTGCCGAAAAAGCAAAAGAAATATCGGGCTTAATTGCTGATATTGAGGGTATCGCTGGCATGAAGGCCGAAGCAACCCAAGGACTGCCTCAAATAACTGTTAAGTATGACCGTACAAGATTAGGAAGGTATGGGTTAAACATAAATGACTTGAATACCGTGGTAGAGACAGCTTTTAGTGGTGGTGTTGCCGGGGTTATCTATGAAGGTGAACGCATGTTCGACCTTGTGGTACGACTCGATGAAGCGCACCGCCAAAGCATTGACGACCTTCGGAATTTATTTGTAAACACGCCCAACGGAAACCAGATTCCTCTTAAAGAAGTAGCAGAAATAAGCTATCAGCCCGGTCCTATGCAAATCAGCCGCGACAATACCAACAGGCGAACTTATGTAGGCATCAACGTAGAAGGCAGAGATGTTAAATCGCTGGTTGAAGAAATACAGCAAACCCTCGATGAAAAACTAGAGCTGCCTGCGGGCTATTATATACGCTACGGCGGTGCTTTTGAAAATCTCGAACGGGCATCCAAAAGACTTACATTGGTTGTACCACTTGCCTTGGCCTTAATATTTATGCTGGTTTTCTTCGCCATTAAATCGTTTAAACAAACCCTCATGATTTATGTGGCCATTCCTCTGGCAGCTGTGGGAGGTATTTTTTCACTTTATTTACGTGATATGCCATTCAGTATTTCGGCAGGGGTGGGCTTTATCGTGCTGTTTGGTGTGGCTGTGTTAAATGGGCTGGTAATGATAAGCGGTTTTAACGAGTTAAAAGAAGAAGGAAAACTCAGCCTGGGCGAAATTATTAAAAAAGGTTCCATTCGTCGCTTGCGTCCTATTTTCCTGACCGCATCAACCGACATACTTGGTTTCCTGCCAATGGCCATTTCCACATCTGCCGGAGCGGAAGTGCAACAACCTTTAGCAACCGTTGTTATCGGCGGTATGTTAACATCCACGCTTTTAACATTGATGGTATTGCCTGTTTTGTACAAAATGGTTGAATCGGGCAAAACTAAACTGAAAGCACCTAAGCTCAATACCACGGTAATAACCCTCTTGTTTATCATCGGTGGTCTTGGTATTTCGGGCGGACTGCAAGCACAGAAAAACATCGTTACTCTTGAGCAGGCCATAACACGGGCTAAGGAAAACTATCCATCGTTAAAAGCGGCCTCACTCAATGTGGAAAAACAAAAAGCTTTGAAAGCTACGGCTTACGATTTAGGCAGCACGTCCATTTACACCGGAAAAGAAGAAACAGGCAATGGTGCGGTGGGCATTCAAACCCAAATTGGGGTAACACAATCGGAAATTGACCTGTTTGGCATACCAGCCAAAAACAATCTGAATAAATCACGTACCAATTTGGCCATCTTAAAACTTGAACTAACCGAAAATGAACTAATTAGGAACGTAAGCATCACATGGTATCGGGCGTTGGTAGCGAAGAAACAAACCGAATTGTACCAACAGCTCGACAGTATTTATGGCAATTTTCTTAAAGCTGCCGAGTTGCGGTTTAAAACCCAGCAAACCTCCAAAGTGGAATACCTGTCTGCTTCTGCTAAATACAAAGAGTTGATGGTAAATATAAAACAGGCTGAGAGCGAATACCTGGCTTCCCTAGAAATACTGAACCAGTACCTTATGTACCCCGATGGTGTTAAAATTGCCCATACCGGACAGGATTGGGACGAAACCGTTCATGCCGCCTTTTCAGTGGATTTATTAAACGCTGTTCCGTTGCTGAATTATTACAAGCAACAGTTGGATGTGTCAAAAGCTGAGTGGAAAACCGAGAAAGCTAATTTTCTGCCAAAACTCGATTTGGGGTACATGCGTCAATCGATCGATGGCACTTCGGGATTTTATGGTTGGGAAGCAGGGATTTCTGTTCCTTTATTGTTCTTTTCCCAGTCGGGTACGACTAAAGCAGCGCGGATAAATTACGAGATAACAGGCCAGAAATTTAAGCAACAGGAACTCGAACTGAATGCCTCATACAAGGAGCTTTTGAGCCGTTACAAAGTAATGAACGAAGTGCTTGCCTTTTATAAAAACGAAGCCCTACCGCTTGCTGCCGAACAAATTGAAGCTGCCAACTTGGGTTATAATCTTGGTAGCCTTAGTTACATCGAGTTTATCCAGAATACTGAATCAGCTATAAAAACACAGCAGGAGTATTTATTGCGATTGTCGGATTTTTTCGAAATTAAAGAACAATTGGAATACATAACAGGTCAATAATGTAAAAAACAGCTAAAAATGGTAAGTTCCCTGTCTGCCGACAGGCGCAGGAACCTGAACATTAAAAATTTTAAATATATACAAATGAAAACAAAGATATTTATAGTACTCATTGCAGTAGCCACACTCCTATCGTGCAACAGCAATAAAAAAGAAAACAGCGAAACCGGGAAACATGCTGAACATGAAAAACCCGAAGATGTGATTATGTTAAACAAATTGAAGCGTGAAGCCTTGAATTTACAATTGGGTAATTTTCAAATGCGGAATCTTACCACATTGGTAAAAACAAACGGACAGCTTGAGGTACCACCGTCAGCAAGTGCCGATATTACCGCCATTATTGGTGGAAATGTGAAAGAAATAAAGGTTTTTCATGGCGATAAAGTAAATAAAGGTCAGGTACTGGTCATACTGGAGCATCCCGATTATATTGTTATTCAGGAAGAATTTGCCGAAACAGCCAATAAACTGGAATTTCTGGAACAGGAATTTGCCCGCCAGAAAGAACTGTTCGAGAACAACGTGGGAGCAGGCAAAGACTTTCAACAGGTAAAATCGGAGTACAATACCGCAAAATCTCGTTACGAGGGTCTAAAATCGAGACTTCAACTTCTTAATATTTCGCCCGAAAAGGTGAAAAACGGCAGCATTTCAAACACCATTTCAATCCTTTCGCCTATAAGCGGTTTTGTTAATGATGTGAATATTAAATTAGGAACTTATGTCGATGCCAAAGACCGGCTTTTAAGCATCACCGATAACCGTGAGATCCATGCCGACTTTATGGTGTATGAAAATGATGTACACCTGCTAAAAAACGGACAAAAAATTGATTTTACGGTTTCAAACCTCCCGGGCGAAGAATTGAGTGCAACCATTTTTGCCATCGGCAAAGAGTTTGAAGCCAATACGAGGGCAGTACACATCCATGCAATGCTGGATAAAAATCCGGGCAATCTGATTCCCGGCATGTACGTTTCAGGTCACATTCATACCGATAAAAATAACACTCGCACCCTGCCCAATGATGCCGTGGTAGCCGAAGGAACCAAATCGTATATCTTTATTTTGGACGAATCAATTGAAGCTGAAGAACACGAACAACACGAAGGGCACGAAATTGAAGTAGTCACAGAAAAGGAAGGAGAACACGAAGGACTTGATCATCAGGCTGAGGAAAACCATGGGGAGCATGATGGCGAAGCAGGACATGAAGACAATGTGGGTGGTCACGTAATGGCTTTTCGCATGGTTGAAGTTATTACAGGTAAACAAGACGGTGGTTACACCGAGATAAAATTACTCAGCCCCTTGGCCGATGATACCAAAGTAGTAATGAATGTAGCTTATTACCTGTTGGCCGATATGAATAAAGAAGAAACAGAACATGCACATTGAAAAACTGGATTTAACCAAATAAGCTGAGGCAGCTTTATCGAAAAAGTAATGTATCGTAAAACACAAAGTCCCGGAGAAATCCGGGACTTTAATCTTCCACTAAATCTTTACAATTACTAAGACATTATTGTATCTATTTTTATGAATTTTTCTGAATCAGTCATAGATATTCCACAGCGGCCGGGAGCTTCGGTATCATATGTATTTCCACAAGTTGGACAAACATAATAAACAGATGGCAACGATTTTACATTATTGCTTTCGAGGGCAGCCAGTGCTTTTTCATACAGCGGTTTATGTTTTTGCTCGGTTTTGTAAGCATAATTCAGGCTCATAAGCGAAAACTGATTTCCGGCTTTATTGGCATTCATTATAAAATCGGGGTACATGGTGGTAATTTCATATGATTCACCGGCAATGGCATCTTTCAAATTTTCTTTTGTTGATTTTACCATAAAGTCAGGAGCAAGCTCAGGCACCTCTTGTTTTCCGTTCAGCAAAACAGCTTTGTGGTTATTGGCATGTACTTTTTCCGATTTGGAAGCCGCTTTAAACAATAAGGCAATCTGGTGATACCCTTCTTCTTCGGCTTTTTTGCTGTAGGCGGCATACTTGGCGCTGGCTGTTGTTTCACCTTTAAACGCCGCTTTCATGTTTTCAAAGTTCAGGGCGGAAGCACTTACTTCTTTAGATGCAAGGCTTATCGCTTCTTCGTTTTCCTTTTTCGATGAGTTAATAGTAAATGATTGCAAAAGCATTACCATTGCAATGGCCGACATAATTGTAATTGATGTTCTTTTCATTTTTTTCATTTTTAAGAATTTATAATCTACTACAAAGATGTAACCGTAACGTTTTAAATTTCCTAAGGCAATTCTTAAAATCTCCTTAATTTACACCTGCGGAAATTCAAGCGAAAAAGTAGAGCCATCTCCTTTGCGGCTGGTAACTTGCAAGTGAATATGCTGAAGTTCGGCCAGTTTTTGAACGATAGAAAGCCCCAGACCACTACCTTTCACTATTGAACTACGTGATTCATCAACGCGGAAAAACCGATTAAAAATATGCTGGATATCATTTTCCGGGATACCTATTCCATCGTCCTCGACTGAAAGAGTGCGGGTATTTTCATTCCAATTCAATACAACATGCCCATTTATTTTTCCATATTTTATGGCATTGCTTACGAGGTTGTCCAGCATGAGTTCGAAGAAGAATTTATCGCACTTAACTGCTGCATCAGCCGGGAGATGACACAGAATTGAAATGTTTCTTTTTTCAGCCATTGCTTCCCAATTTTGCCGGATAGCGGAAACCACAGGCAAAAGCTTGACGTGCTCTTTACGGGTAACAGTTGTTCCAGAATCAACCCGGGCAAGGTGTAACAGTTGTTCCAGCAAAGCATCGAGGCGATCTACCAATTCAATGACCCCGGAAATTTTCTCTTCATAAGCTTCCGGGTCGCGTTTCCTTCGAACCAGCACTTCCAGTGTTCCGCGAATGGCCGAGAGCGGGGTACGAATCTCATGTGAGGCATCGCTGACAAACTGTTTTTGTTGGGCAATGCTTTTTTCAATTCTTGCAAGCAAATCGTTAATGGTTTGGGTAAGCTCATAGAGTTCATCCCTTCGTGCAGGCAGTTCCAGTCGGCTCTCGATATTGGAGTGGTCAATTTTTGAAGCCAAAGATATAAGTTGGTTTACAGGTCTAATAGCCCGCGAAGCAGCCAGCGAAGAAGAAAAATACTGAACCAGCAGCATTACCGGAAAAGAGATAAGCAGTACCCAAATTAAGTTGTAAAGCACAGTGTAAGACTCCTGCCTGGAGACCGCAATGGTTAATTGCCCAATAGTCTTATCATTTTCATTTTTTATCGGGAATTGCCCCAGGCGGATTCTCTTGTGATTTAATTCGCTGTTATAATATATCTCGCCGTTAATTGCGTCTTCAAGCTTCTGATTGCTAGGTAAATTGTCAGAGCGAAAAATAATATCTCCTTGCATGTTTTTTATCTGCAAAAAAGTAGGGTTTACTTCTACCTGGCTGTGTTCTGCTTCATTCCACTCAGGCATTTTATTAATAATAATCGAATCCTTAAGCCAGAATAGGTTGCTGATCATCTCGTTTTTTTCCACCAGTATATTTGCATCAAGGTGTGAATAGGCGGTGTTGTAAACCACAAAACTAATGACAAAAAAAACCAATGCAGTAGTATAGGCCACTGCAAGTGTATTATAAAGGGCAATCCTTTTTTTAAATTTAAGTGTCATTCCTCCTCCTCAATTTTGTAACCCACACCGCGAACTGTCTTAATTAACGAAGGTTTTCCGGGGGCATCGAGTTTTTTACGCAAGGTATTTATATACACGTCAATTACCGATGTATCGTAATCGAAATGAATATCCCACACCTTTTCTATTATCCCGGTACGTCGGCAAACTTTCCCTTTGTTGCGCAGGAAATATTCGAGCAGCGAAAACTCTTTTTGTGTGAGTTCAACCAGATGGTCGTTTTTTGAAACAGTATGTTTCTCAATATTCATTTCGATTTCGGCTGCCGAAAAAATGATAGTCTGAGACTCACCTTTACGCATGTGTACCCGAATTCTTGCCAACAATTCTTCAAACGAAAATGGTTTGCGAATGTAATCGTTGGCACCGGTTTCAAGCCCAAAAACCGCATCGTCAACGGTATCCTTAGCGGTTAAGAAAATAACCGGAACCGTTTTGTTTTTGTTCCTGATATTGCGGCATATTTCAATTCCACTGAGCCCGGGCAACATCCAGTCGAGCAGAATAACATCATATTCTTCGATATAGTCCAGAGCAAGTTGCAGTCCCTGTTTCCCATTGTCGGCCACATCAACGGCATATCCTTCTTCTTCCAAGCCATCGCGTACAAAATTGGCAATCGATGGTTCGTCTTCTACAATTAGTATTCGCATAGTTTTATTTTCAGGTTTACCCGTTTTCAAAGATACTGAAAGTTAATCTTCATCGGAAATATTACCAAAATCGGGAAGAGCAAGTTCCACACCCGCAGCATGTTCGTACACCAATTGACCTCCATAGTAGCCTGTTGCTGTAACCGAACCTGCCAGAGCCGTAAACAGGAAGATGAAAACCCAGGTTACCCATTGTCGATTGTATTTAAGGAAGAATACAAGTACGCGCAGCAGCGCCGTTGCAACAGCCAGCCAAACTGTTACCGTTGCAGCCAGTTCGTGCAATTCCAACGGATTTTTTAGGGGGCCTTCCTCAATTCCTTCACCGGCGAGGTTTCCGCTAATGTAAGCAGCTATAGCACCGAGTGCCCCCAACAATAAAAGGAAAACCGCTGCATTTTTGAAAAACTCTTTTTTTGTAACCATTCCCAGGATTTCTGAAAAAAATCCTACCAGTAATAAGGCAATCGGGAAATGGATAACCATTGCGTGAAAATGTGTAACTGAAATCATAGTATCTATTTTTTCTGTAAAACTATGACTGTTTTGATTTAATTTGGATTAGGCAGTTCTTAAGATTCGCTTAAAAAAATTACCGGGGTAAGTCCGCGCTCTGGCTTGCGGTGGCCGTGGTGAATTAAACTTGTTAATACAATAGTGCTCAAAACGATTCCCTTTGTGGGTTATTGATTTGCAGCTTGTATAATCGTGAGACGTGAACGGATGCGCACTAATAACGGATTCTAGGGTTAAGCACTCGTATTTGGTCAAAACCGTACTTATAAGATTCAAATAGTGGCTATAAGAAAACGGAACAATCTCTCTTCTAAAAACCCTCTAACTCTCTAAAGGGAGAACCAGAACTCCCCGGCAAAAGCCAATTCCCCTTTAGGGGTTAGGGGTAATCACGAAGAGGTAATAATAAAAAAGAGGGTTTTCTTAGATGAACTAAATAACAAAATACATGAACAACTTTATTCAAATTAATCTATTTATACGTATTAAGATATAATCCGACTCATTTCTTACACATTATATCCATTTACATATAATTTTAACTATATTTACATCATTATATATAAAAACATATAA
>JAGXIP010000215.1 GCA_024635585.1 Saccharicrinis sp.
ATCAAAGGTTGGATATGGCATAATTAGGGCAGCATCAAACTTAATTGCCGATAATTACCTTGCCCAACCTTATTCATACAAATGCTATCTACACACCCTTACCAGCGATAAAGAATCGAACGTACAGGATGAAGCCATATTTATTATAAGTGACAATAAAGGCTATGGCGAGCGATCGTTCACCGGAGCATTTCAAAACATCAATTACCGAATTCAGGAAAATAATCCACATAATCAAACTCGACTATTAAAAGAAGGTTTAGTCACCATAGATAATCTGTTAAGTCAGGATATCGTGCGAAACCCGGGCAACATCTTATCGGCACAGGCCATAAATGAGTTTGAAGTAAAAGTGCTGGGAAGCGAAGTATTGGATAATGATTCGGTGTGGGTAATTTCTTATAACTGCAAAAATCCCACCCTCCAAAACACAGGCGATCCGGAATTGATAGAATATGAAGGTAAAATATGGATTGCGACAAATAACTATCAGGTACTTAAAAATAGTTTTACTGCCCTCAGAAATGGTAAGTTCCGACATGGTAACAGCTTTTACAACGTGAATAAAAGTACCGATAAATTGACATATACTGTGGAAACAAGCTACAAACCTTACAAAGGAAAATATGTGCTGAACACCATTAATTATATAGAGAAACAAGGCGAGATAAAAAACAAGGCGACATACCTGAAGGTAGTAGAGGTGGGGCCACAAGACAATAGTATTACCCAGCGTCAATATTTTAATGGCGAAGTAAAAGATGCGGATTTTTGGAATGTTTATCAACGTCCAGAATAAATCAGGTACTTGAAAATACACTGTAATTTTGATCTTTTAAATTTTTGTTGAGTATGTGAAACACCCTTGAAGTTTTCAGGATTAAGTTCCTAACAAGCATTTCTAAAGCAATAAGGGAGGTAAGTCCAGTATATCGGGAATTAAAAAAAAAACTGCGTCTCAGTGCCCCTTACGCTTTGGCGGAACAAGTTGTGTTCATTGTCTATTATCTAACAGTCTATTATCTAACAGTCTCCCTGCCTGCCGGCAGGCAGGTTATCTAATTTTAAAAATATGAAAGACAACATTATTACCTTAGCTACACTCTCCTTCGGAAAGGCCCAAGTGGTAAAGTCTTTGTTGGCAAACGAAGGGGTAGAATGCTTTTTAGAGCATGTAAATCTTATTCAAGGTGCGGTATCTACCGGAGTAAAGGTCAATATTAAGGAAGCGGACTTTAAACAAGCTTTAATTGTTTTTGATTCAATCAGCGAATCCGTTTACGAAAAAGCCAACCCTCCCCAAAAAACTGTTAAGGGTATAAAAGTGTTGGTGCCAGTTGATTTTTCAGAATACTCGCAAAAAGCCGTGGACATGGCATTCGATTGGGTGGCACAAGGCACTGGTGAGCTCACCCTATTTAATGCTTTTTATTCGCCCTTAAGTTCAGGCCTCCCATTTGGCGAGTCGTTTGTGTACGACATAAATTCGGATCAAATTAGTTTTGAACTGAAAGAGGAGAGCGAGAAAAAAATATTGCTGCTTAAAAAAGGCTTGGAAAAAAGAATAGCAGATGAGAAAATTGAAAATGTAAAGGTAAAGACCGAATTGCGACGTGGAATCGCCGAACATGAAATACTGTCTTTTAGCGAATCGTATAACCCATCTTTAATAGTGATGGGTACCCGAGGAAGTGATAAAAAAGCAGTTGACTTGATAGGAAGTGTTACTGCTGAAATAATAGACGGTGCCAAAGTACCCGTTTTAGCAGTGCCCGAGAGTTTTGATTACCGAGGCCTAGACAAATTAAAGACCGTAGGATATCTGTCGGTTTTTGGTCAAAGCGATTTTCAGTCCATTGAAAAGCTTTCTGATATACTGGGATCATTTGATGTAAAAGTGAAATGTGCCCATATAACATCAGGTAAAAATATGGAGTCCGATCAAATAAAAATGGACGGACTGATTGATCATTTTAACAAAAACAAAATCGATGCAACCCTTGAGTTCAAGTTGATTGAAAATGAAGATTTTTGGGTAGGCGTAGAGGGTTTTGTGCAGTCTGAGAATATTGAGATATTATCTTTTACCACGTTTAAGCGTAATTTAATATCCCGGCTGTTGAACCCATCCATAGCCAAAAAAATGTTATTTCATTCCACTACACCATTATTAGTTTTTCATTCTTAAAGTCGCCCATGTTCATTGCTAACACCATAACTACATGACGGAGAGATGTGTATTTATCCTACTCATCTTAGCACTTGGTATGGGCACGCTCAATTCACAGGATAAATATCCTGTGCGAGGTAGTGTGTTTGTTAGGGAAGGAAAGGCTTCAAAGGTCAGCTTAACTATTTTACTCGAGCAAAAAACAACACGGATTCCCGTGGATATTGACGGGAATTTTACAACTTATTTGCATTGGAATAAAAATTATCAATTTTATTTTTCAAAGCCGGGTTACGTCGGGAAGAAAATCAATTTTTCGACCGTCGTACCCGGCCATGTTGAAAAAAAATATATCTATCCCTACGAAATATTGGTGGAGTTATTTCCCACCTTTCCCAATGCCGACACTACTTTTTTTAAAAATCCGGTGGCTAAAATTGCCTATTCAAACAAAATAAATGACTTTGAATACGATTTGGATTACCTGTTGATAGTAAAAGAAAAAATCAACTCATTTAAAAATCAATATTATGCTTGGCGTAAGCAAGCTGTTCCCCCAAAAACGCTTACAAATAATAGTATCACAAAAACGCAGGAAGCAACAGCACTTCATTATCAAAAAAATGTAGAAACAAAAAATCCCAAAACGTCCACTCCGGCTCAATCAAAAGTAACGCATAATATAAAAGTACCTGTTATTGATAAAAAGAACCAGTTTGGATTGCCTCCCTTAAAAAAGTCTTATTCAGATGGGAAATTTATTGAGGTATATCCCTTAAATGCTAAGGTAATTACTCGCGTAGTGATAAAAAATGGGGTCTATCAAAAAGTATTTTATAAAGTTGAACACAATTGGGGCGGACGGTATTATTTTGTAGAGGAATCACCGGGGTATTACCGAAGTATTTCAAAATATAACTTCGAAAAGGCTACAAAAAGTTAAAACAATCCCTTGTTCTGCATTAAATGCATGGTATAAATCATCCTTTATTTTGAAAATTTAAATAAATGTCTATTTTTGCATTATAGTTTATAAGAAAAACACAATAATAGCTTATGATTTGCAAATTACGCTATACCGTCACCATCGTTACCTCTACTACTATTACCCCTGGGGGGGTCTAACTAATATTCTTCCGCATTCAGGTTGTCATACGTATGGTTTGATGTAACCCGAAACCCCCTTTTCTGAATAAAAAATTATCAGGAATAGCATTGTGCCTTATTTACGTTATTTATAACAGAAACGATAAATATAAATCACTCAAAACTAAGACGTTTAATTCGCATCCATAATAGTAAATATATTAGCATTGGTATGAAGGTATTAAAATTTGGAGGAACATCTGTAGGTTCCTCAGATAGCATCCTATTAGTAAAAAGAATTGTAGAAACAGAGCAAGAGCAAGTTATTGTTGTAGTTTCTGCTGTGGGCGGTGTAACCGATGCACTAATCCGAGCTGCCGAATTGGCTGAGCAAGGCAACCAAGAGTGTTTTGATGTTTATAGCGAAATAAAGGAAAAGCACTATAAAATAATAAGTGAACTGTTCCCGCTAAATAAAGCCCGCAACATAAAATTTAAAGTCGATCAACTTTTTGATGAACTTAGTACCATTATTAAAGGTGTGTTCATGCTTAAAGAGATGACCAATAAAAGTAAGGCCATTATCTCGAGCTTTGGCGAAAGGATATCGTCCTTTATTATTTCCGAAGTAATTGTCGATGCCTCACTAATTGAGTCGCAAAACTTTATTATTACCGACAAAGTTTTCGGTAAGGAAGCTGTTAATATTGAATTAACAGAAAAAAATCTAAACAATATTAAAGATAGTTTGGGTAAGGTCAGTGTTTTTCCTGGGTTTATTGCCTCTAACCAAAAAAATGAGATAACCACACTAGGTCGGGGCGGATCGGATTATACCGCAGCTATAATTGCCGCTACCTATGATGCTTCCATACTAGAAATATGGACAGATGTGAACGGTTTTATGACTGCCGATCCAAAAATTATAAGCCGTGCCTATTGTATAGATAGCCTTACATACTCCGAGGCCATGGAACTTTCACATTTTGGGGCTAAGGTTATTTTTCCACCCACCATATTGCCGGTTTATAAAAAAAATATTCCCATCCGTATTAAAAACACGTTTAATCCCGATGCTGTAGGTACTTTAATTAGTAATCAAGCATTGGCTGTGAACGGTAAAAAAATCAAGGGTATTTCTTCCATTAAGGATGTTTCGTTGCTTACGGTTCAGGGTATTGGTATGATTGGTGTTACAGGCATTGCAATGCGCCTGTTTAAATCATTGGCACAAAAAGATATCAATGTGATTCTTATTTCACAGGCTTCTTCCGAAAACTCCATCAGCGTGGTTATTGACACACATGCCGCCGAGAGTGCCGTTGATATGGTGAAGTTGGAATTTGCACCCGAAATAGCCCTAAATCAAATTAATAATATATCTGTAGAAACAGATATGGCCATTATCGCCATTGTAGGTGAAAACATGAAACGCACAACAGGAATCTCCGGAACACTGTTTGAAAGCATGGGGAAAAATGGCATCAATATTTTTGCCATTGCACAGGGAGCTTCAGAGCTAAATATCTCTTTTGTGGTAAAAGATAAGGATCTTAAAAAAGGGCTCAATGCAGCACACGAAGCTTTCTTCCTTTCACAGTTTGCTGTGGTCAATTTGTTTTTGGTGGGTACAGGTACCGTAGGTAAAATGTTGATTGAAAAAATTATAGCACAAACCGAAAAACTTGCCGAGTATAACAAACTTAAAATCAGAGTAGCTGGGATTACAAACAGCCGTAAAATGTTGCTCGATCCACAAGGTTTAAATGTAAAAACACTTTTTGAAGATTTACCAGAGAAAGGTGAGAAGGCTCACATGGAGGTGTTTAAGGGACATATCATACAATATAACTTAGCGAACAGTGTATTGGTAGATTGTACGGCCAATGCTGACATAGCATCGGTTTACCAAAGCATGTTAGAATCTAACGTATCGGTAGTTACTGCCAACAAAATAGCGAGTTCCTCAGCATTTGTGCTGTACCAAAAACTTAAATCAACCGCACTAAATAAAGGTGTTAAGTTTTTATTCGAAACAAACGTGGGAGCAGGGTTGCCAATTATTGCACCATTGAACAGCATGGTGATGAGTGGTGATAAAATTTTAAAGCTGGAGGCAGTACTTTCGGGCAGTTTAAATTTTATCGTAAACACGGTGAGCCAAAACAATTCTTTGTCTACTGTTATTCAGGAGGCCAGAGATAAGGGTTTTACCGAACCCGATCCAAGGTTAGACCTAAGCGGTATTGATGTTGTTCGAAAAATTTTAATTCTGGCTCGGGAGTCTGGCTATGCCATGGAGCAAAGCGATATCGAAGTCACACCATTTGTTCCGCAAAAATATATGGATGCGGATAGCATAGAGCAATTTATGGATAACATAAAACAATATGATGTGGACTTTGAAGAATACCGTAAAACATTGGTAGCGAAGGGAAAAAAGCTGAGGTACGCTGCTAAACTCGAAAACGGAAAAGCTTCCGTAGGTTTTATTGAGGTAGATAGTCAACATCCTTTTTACGATTTGGAAGGCAGCAACAATATCATTTTAATCAATTCGGAGCATTACAAGGAACACCCCATGCAAATTAAAGGCTACGGAGCTGGTGCCGAGGTTACTGCCGCAGGCGTTTTTGGCGACATCATTAAAGTAGCCAATCAGTAACGTAATTGCTACAAACATTTTATGAACTTGTATCAGGAAAATACCTTCAAGACACAAAATTGCCTTATTCTTTAGTCTTGATACTTGATACTTACATCTTGATACTTGATACTTAATATTAAAAAAAATGAAATACTTAGTTATATTAGCAGATGGGGCTTCTGATGAACCCATCAAAGAATTAGGAAATAAAACACCATTGATGGCTGCCCATACGCCTTACATAGATAAATTGTGCTCCGAAGCAGTTTCGGGCCTTTTGGATACAGTTCCACCCTCATTGCATCCCGGTAGCGAGGTGGCCAATATGATGGTGATGGGATATGATGCCGCCAAATATTACCGAGGCCGCGGCGTGCTCGAAGCTGCATCGATGGGAGTGAAGACCTCACTTTCCGATTTAGTGTTCCGGTGCAACTTGATATCCCTAAAGGATCAAAAAATATTGAATCATTCAGCTGGGCATATTTCAACACCAGAAGCCAAAGAATTAATGCTTTATTTGCAGGATAAACTAGGCTCGGAGAAAGTGAGTTTTTATCCTGGCGTAAGCTATCGCCATTTAATGGTACTGGGTGGTGGAAGCGACAAGTTAAATTGTACACCTCCTCACGACGTTACAGGTGTGCCTTTTAAAGATGTGATGCCAACAATCCAAGAAAAAGTTGCTCAGGATACTGTGGATATAGTAAGCGATTTGATGCTAAAATCAATTGAATTACTTAAAGACCATCCAGTTAATGTTAAAAGGAGAGCGGCCGGAAAACCTACTGCCGACATGATATGGCCTTGGTCAGCGGGAAACACACCCGACATGCCTACGCTAAAAGAAATGTATGGAATTGAATCAGGTGTGGTTATCTCAGCGGTGGATTTGATATATGGTCTGGGTGCTTATGCAGGCCTCAAAGGTATGCATGTGGAAGGCTCAACAGGACTTTACGATACCAATTACGAAGGCAAAGCACAAGCAGCTATCGAGGCACTAAAGGAAAATCAGTACGTATTCCTGCATATCGAGGCTAGCGACGAAGCAGGGCACGAAGGTGATTATGTGCTTAAAACCAAAACAATAGAGTATTTGGATCAAAGGGTGGTTAAATATTTAGTCGAAGAAATTGAGAAGATGGACGAGCCTGTTACCATTGCTTTACTTCCCGATCATCCTACTCCTTGCGCCCTCAAAACACACACCAGGGATGCCGTTCCATTTTTCATTAAAAAACCGGGTCAACAACCAGATGGGGTAATGCAGTACGACGAAGAATCGGCCAAAGCAGGTAGGTATGGAAGAATATACGGAACTGAGTTTATGCAGGAACTGTTGAAGTGATTATTTTATAATTTTTAAATGATGCAATATTACAGCACCAATTCACCAGATACAAAAGTAAGTCTTAAAGAGGCTGTACTTCGGGGGCTTGCACCCGATAAAGGGTTGTACATGCCTGAAACCATCCCCACGTTGGATGCGTCTTTCTTTGCAAACATAGGCCAAAAATCGCTACCCGAAATTGGTTTTGAAGTGCTCAAGCCCTTCTTTTGCCCTGATATACCCGAGGAAACTTTTAAAACAATTGTACAAGAGTCGCTTAACTTCGATATTCCCACGGTTAAGGTGAATAACAATATTTACGCACTGGAACTTTTCCATGGCCCTACCTTGGCTTTTAAGGATGTAGGAGCTCGTTTTATGGCGCGTATATTATCCTATTTTGCCAAAGGTCGTAATGAGGAGATCAATGTTTTGGTGGCCACTTCCGGCGATACTGGAAGTGCCGTGGCCAATGGTTTTTACAAGGTGCCTGGGATTAAAGTACAGGTACTTTACCCAAAGGGAATGGTGAGCCAGGTGCAAGAAAAACAATTTACCACTTTGGGGCATAACATTACTTCATTGGAGGTGGAAGGTACTTTTGACGAATGCCAACGCATGGTTAAGGAAGCCTTTATGGATACTGAGCTGAACGAAAAACTAGTGCTCACCTCGGCTAACTCCATTAACTTGGCCCGTCTTTTACCACAATCTGTATATTATTACTATGCCTACGCACAAATGCAAAAGGCAGGCATTGCGGACGATATTGTTTTTTGTGTGCCCAGTGGTAATTTCGGAAACATAACAGCTGGACTATTAACTCAAGCCATGGGACTTCCTATCAAACGTTTTATAGCCGCCACTAATATCAATGATATAGTACCCCAATATTTGCAGACAGGGAATTATGTACCAGCACCTTCTAAAAGTACAGTAGCCAATGCGATGGATGTTGGCGATCCCAGTAATTTTGTGCGTATCCTCGATATTTTTGCTTCGGATCATAACCTGGTTAAGTCAAAAATCGAAGGTATTGCATTTACCGATGATGAAATCAAAGCAGGGGTGAGGCGTGTGGATAAATCCTTCGACTATGTCCTCGATCCACATGGTGCCACAGGTTATTTGGCTTTGGAGAAAATATTGCTAAACGATCAAATAGGAATTTTTCTGGAAACAGCGCATCCTGCCAAGTTTCCTGAAGTGATAGAACCCGCAATTGGCCGTAAGGTAGATGTGCCACTCAGGCTGCAAGCTTTTATGAAAGGTGAAGCAAAAAACATAGCAATAAAGGCCAATTTATATGAGTTAAAACGATTTCTATTAAAATAGGCATAGTTATTGTTAATTATCGTAAAAACCATGAAACTTTCACAATCGTTTCATGGTTTTTAAAAAAAAGCTATTTTTGTCTATTCATATAAATATTCACCAATCATATAATTTTAAAACAAAAATCATGAAGTACATTTTATCAGTAACATTATTGTTGTTTACCATGTTGGGAGCTACCTATGCTCAGGAGGAGAAAAGTGCAGCCGAATTTGTCAATGAAGGAAACGATGCGTTGCGAGCAAAAAATTACAAAGCCGCCCTCGCCTCCTATGAAGCAGCCATAAATGCTTGGGACGAAACGGAAGACATGGATGCCGCTATGATTTATAATACAGCAACATGTGCACGTAAAATTGACAACAATGAAAAAGCATTAAAGTATTATGCGCAATCAAAAGAATTGGCATATAAAGAGGACGTAGCAACCTTTTATATGGGAATGGCCTATAAAGATATGGGCAAAGACGAAGAAATGGAAAAAGTATTGTTGGGCGGCATCGAAGAATTTCCGAACAGCAAGTACATCGGTTATATGAAAAAAGAGTTAGGCAAGCACTATGTGAAACAAGCCAATGATTTTTTTATGAATGGAATTGCTATTCTTAACACCCGAGTAGATGGAAACCGTGAGGAGTGGGATGCCATTAAGGAAAAGGCAAAAACTGAGTTTGACCAAGCAAATGAGCTTGCCGACAAAACCTTAAAATACGATGCAAAGAATAAGGCAGCGTTAACTATAAAAACTAAAATTGAAGAGTTGATGAAGAGCTAATAAAAACAGCACTTTTTAGATACAAAAAAGGATGAACCCAAGAGGTTCATCCTTTTTTGTTTTAAAGCGACGCCTTAGTTTTCGCTCGCTTTTGTATCTTTCAACGCTTTCATGGGCTCTTTCTCTATCGAAGTAAATATCTTTTCTTCTTCTTCGTTAAAATCGACTTTTATAATATCTCCTTCTGATATGCTGGCTTGGATGATGATCTCGGCCATTTCGTCTTCCAGGTATTTTTGTATAGCTCTTTTTAACGGACGCGCCCCAAAGTTGGTATCAAAGCCTTTAGATGCAATATATTCTTTTGCTTTTTCCGTCAGTAAAAGTTTGTAGCCCAATGATTCCACACGAGCATAGAGTCCTTTAAGCTCAATATCTATTATCTTAAAGATATGTTCTTTATCCAAAGAGTTGAAAACAATTACATCATCAATCCGGTTGATAAATTCCGGAGCAAATGCCTTTTTCATGGCCTTTTGGATAACATGACGGGCATGATCAGAATCCGACTCTTTGCTGCTGGGCTGAAAACCTACCCCGCGACCAAAATCTTTTAATTCACGACTTCCAATATTGGAGGTCATAATGATAATGGTGTTTTTAAAATCAACGCGTCGTCCCAAACTATCAGTTAACCTACCTTCGTCAAGTACCTGTAGCAATAGATTAAAAACATCGGGGTGCGCTTTTTCTATTTCGTCCAAAAGAACTACAGAATAGGGTCTGCGTCTCACCTTTTCTGTTAGCTGTCCGCCTTCCTCATATCCCACGTATCCGGGAGGTGCGCCCACCAAACGTGATACCGAAAATTTTTCCATGTACTCACTCATATCAATGCGGATAAGTGCATCTGTTGAGTCGAACAAGTAAGTAGCCAGCACTTTTGCCAAATGTGTTTTTCCAACTCCAGTTGGCCCAAGAAACACGAAGGAACCTATCGGACGGTTGGGATCTTTAAGTCCGGCACGGTTACGTTGTATCGCCTTCACTATCTTCTGAATTGCATCCTCCTGGCCAATCACACGACCTTGCATTTCACTACCCATTTTCAGTAGTCTAAAACCTTCGGCTTGAGCCACCCGCTGCACGGGAATACCTGTCATCATAGCCACAACTTCGGCTACTTTTTCAATGTCAACAATCTCTCGGTTCTGTTGAAGATCCTTTTCCCATTTGGATTTGGCATGATTCAAATCTTCAAGATAAGTTTTTTCCTTATCTCTGAAACTGGCAGCCAGCTCAAAATTTTGGGCTTTTACCGCCTTTATCTTATTGTCTTTCGTTTCTTCAATCTGTTCCTCCAGTTTCAATATAGTCTCAGGCACAATAATATTCGATATATGAACACGCGAACCCGCTTCGTCTAATGCATCAATTGCCTTATCAGGCAAATTACGGTCGGTTATATACCTGTCAGTCAGTTTTACACATGCTTCTATAGCCTCTTGAGTAAACGATACATTATGGTGATCCTCATACTTTTCTTTTATATTATTGAGTATCTGTATCGTCTCATCAATACTGGTGGGTTCAACCATAATTTTTTGAAACCTACGTTCCAAAGCACCATCTTTTTCAATATGCTGACGGTATTCATCCAAAGTAGTGGCTCCAATACATTGAATATCTCCACGTGCCAAGGCTGGTTTTAACATGTTGGCCGCATCTAACGATCCTGTTGCACCACCCGCACCAACAATAGTATGTATCTCGTCAATAAAAAGGATAATATTGTGGTTTTTTGAAAGCTCGTTTAAAATTGCCTTCATCCGCTCTTCAAATTGACCTCTGTATTTGGTTCCTGCTACTATAGAAGCCAGGTCAAGTGTAACCACTCTCTTATCGAACAATACTCGTGATACTTTTTTCTCCTGAATACGTAGTGCTAACCCTTCGGCAATAGCCGACTTACCAACGCCAGGCTCACCTATTAATATGGGGTTATTTTTCTTTCTTCGACTTAAAATCTGAGCCAATCGCTCAATTTCCTTTTCCCGTCCCACAATAGGGTCCAGCTTGCCTTCTTCGGCAGCTTGTGTTATATCTATGCCAAAATTATCCAACACAGGTGTGTCCGACCCTTTTGGTCCAGCAGCCGAACGCGTTCCATCAGAACCGCCACCCGACGAAAAAGGGCTGTCCTGATCATCATCCTCAGGCATATCTGCTTTGGCCAATGGTTGGTTGTTAGTAAGTAAAGCCTTTACTTTTTCGTAATTTAATTTTTTATCTTCCATAAGTTCAGGTATTAATCCTTGGTTATCCTTCAATAATGCCAAAAGCAAATGTCCGGTATTTATATTTTTACTTTTCACCGCACGTGCCTCCAAATAAATCAATCTCAAAATCCTTTCCGACGATTTTAGCAGAGGAATATGGTCGCTGTGCTGCAGCACGGTGTTTGTTTTAATTCTAAGTTCAATAGTATGCTTTAGATTATGCAAGTTAATGCCTAACTGCCCAAGCACCTCAATAGCCGTACCTTTACCTTCTCTAAGCAATCCCAATAAAAGATGTTCGGGCAATATATATGGATTTCCGAGGCGTTCGGCTTCTTCTTTCGAAAAACCTATTACATCATTAATCCTTTGTGAATAATTCAAATTCATGCGGTATATTTTTTCCTTTGGTTAGCAATTTTCGTGCAATTCATACAAATACTGACAATTCAACAGCGTAACGTCAAAAAACACGTCACTTTTGCTGACATAATTCTATTGCTAAAGCTTTAAACACGCAATTAATAGTATTGTTTATTTAAGCATTTAAGCAATAGAACGGGATAAAAATAACAATAAATATGCGTATTTCAGAATGTTTGTTCCTTGTTTATAAATTGTGCTCACTTTCGTTTTATAATTAGCACATAAATGACTAAATTAGGCCGTCCAAAAAACAGGCTATACAAGGCCTGTTTTCGTGTGTATATTCTAATTCATAATTTAAATATAAATGGCTGAAGGAGAAAGAATTATAAAGATCAATATTGAGGAAGAAATGAAATCGGCCTACATCGATTATTCGATGTCGGTAATTGTTTCAAGGGCTTTGCCCGACGTTAGGGACGGTTTTAAGCCCGTTCACCGACGAGTACTGTATGCGATGAGCGATTTGGGACTTGCTTCCAACAAACCGTATAAAAAATCGGCCAGAATAGTGGGAGAGGTTTTAGGTAAGTATCACCCACATGGCGACTCTTCTGTTTATTATGCTATGGTTCGTATGGCCCAACCGTGGTCTTTACGGTATCCCTTAGTTGATGGACAAGGAAACTTTGGGTCAGTGGATGGAGATAGTCCTGCTGCAATGCGTTATACCGAAGCTCGTTTGAATAAGATAGCAGAGGAAACCCTGATCGATATCGACAAGAGAACGGTAGACTTTAGGTTAAACTTTGATGATTCTTTACAAGAGCCTACCGTTTTACCAACCCGCATACCAAACCTTTTGGTGAATGGTGCTTCAGGTATCGCAGTGGGTATGGCTACCAACATGCCACCCCATAATTTAACCGAAATCATTAACGCTACGGTAGCCTATATCGAAAATAACGATATCGACATCGACGGACTTTTGGAGTATGTTAAGGCACCCGATTTTCCCACCGGAGGAACTATTTACGGTTATAAAGGTGTAAAAGATGCTTTTGAAACGGGTAGGGGACGAGTAGTGGTTCGTGCCAAAGCCGAAGTAGAAACCGATAACAGCGGCAGGGATAAAATCATTGTCACCGAAATTCCTTACATGGTGAACAAGGCGGAACTTATTATTAAAATAGCCGACCTTGTAAACGAGAAAAAAATTGAAGGCATTTCCAACGTTAATGATGAGTCGGATAGAGACGGAATGCGCATAGTAGTTGACCTTAAACGCGATGCTATTGCCAATGTGGTTCTAAATAACCTCTACAAACTCACCGCATTGCAATCATCTTTCAGCGTAAATAATATCGCGCTTGTTAAAGGACGTCCGCAAATGCTTAACCTTAAAGGTTTGATAAGCAATTTTGTAGAGCACCGCCACGATGTGGTAATACGACGTACGCAATACGAATTGGAACAGGCCGAAAAACGTGCTCACATTCTTGAAGGACTTATTATTGCTAGTGATAATATTGATGAAGTCATTAAAATAATAAGAGCTGCATCCAGTCCCGATGAAGCACGTGAAAAACTGATTGAGCGATTTGAACTATCAGATATTCAGGCACGCGCCATTGTTGATATGCGTTTACGCCAGCTTACCGGACTAGAGCAGGACAAACTGCGTACCGAATATAACGAACTGTTGATTGTAATTGCCGACTTGAAAGACATATTGGCTCAAGAGCCCCGGCGTATGGAAATCATAACTGGGGAACTGATTCAAATAAGGGATAAATATGGCGATGCCAGAAGAACAGAAATAGTCTATTCATCGGAAGAATTCAATCCCGAAGATTTTTATGCAGATGACGAAATGGTGATTACCATCTCACATATGGGTTACATAAAAAGAACACCTTTGGCAGAGTTCAGAACCCAATCCAGGGGAGGAGTAGGCTCCAAAGGAAGCACCACACGCGACGAGGATTTCATCGAACACCTGTACCCGGCAACCATGCACAACACCATGTTGTTTTTTACCAGTAAAGGACGATGTTTTTGGTTGAAGGTGTACGATATTCCCGAAGGAGGTAAAAATACCAAAGGAAGAGCTATACAAAACTTGTTGAACATTGAAGGCGATGATAAAGTACAAGCTTTTATCAAAGTAAAAGGACTCGGCGAACAGGACTATATTAATAACCATTATATCATAATGGGAACCAAAAAAGGGGTGATTAAAAAATCCTTATTGGCCGACTATTCACGTCCACGTGTAAACGGTGTTAATGCCATTACCATCAAGGAAGATGACGAGTTGATTCAAGCACGGCTAACCAATGGTCAGGCTGAAATATTGATGGCCACAAAATCGGGTAGAGCCATCCGATTTAACGAAACCAAAGTTAGGTGCATCGGTCGTACTGGTCAGGGTGTCAAGGGGATAACCTTAGATACAAAGAATGATGAAGTGGTTGGCATGATATGTGTTGAAGACATAGAGCAGGAAGAAGTGCTGGTGGTGAGCGAAAATGGTTTTGGAAAAAAATCTAAAATCGAAGATTATCGCATCACTAACCGAGGCGGTAAAGGAGTAAAAACAATGCGTATTACCGACAAAACAGGTGCATTAATTACCATTAAAAATGTTACCGACGACAATGACCTGATGATCATTAACAAATCTGGAATAACGATTCGCTTAGCGCTGTCCGAGATGCGTACTACTGGCAGAGCAACACAAGGAGTGAAGGTAATTAACCTAAGAAACGGTGATCAAATTGCCTCCGTAGCTAAAGTTTCGGCATTTAAAGAAGAAGAAATTGTAGAATCAGATTTAGATGTGGATGCTATAATTTCAGACCAGATCGAAGACGGAAGTAACGCTACAGAAAAAGAAAATCCAAATCAGGAAAACAACGAGAATAATAATAACGATCAAGAATAAAAATAACATTATTTTTGAGGACTAAAATCCACACAATAAAAACTCAGTATGATGAAAAAAACAATTTTATTTTTAGCAGCTGTACTCACTTTATCAGTTGCTGTAGCACAAAAAGGGAAGGTAACAACAGCCACCACATTGCTTGAACAAGGTGATCTTGATAAAGCTAAAGAGGCTATTGACCTAGCTATGGAGCATGAAAAAAGTAACACCTGGCCAAAGACCTATATCGTAGCAGCAAACGTTTATAACAAGCTGTATCAAAAGGGAAAGGATGATAAGGGGGTTGTTAAGGCATTCGAATTTTATCAAAAAGCCATTGAACTAGATAAAAAAGGCAATGACAAAGGTAAGCGAGTTGGAAAATACAAAAAAGAAATTGGCCAAGCATTGATTTTATTTAGCAATGAATTAACAAATGCGGGTGTTGAAGCATTTAATAAAAATGATTTTGAAACAGCAGTATCCGCTTTTGATGGTCTTTTAAAACTCAATAAAAATGAGTATATGGTTGAAATTCAAGGTGAAAAGGTAGATACTGCCATCATTTTTAATGCAGCTGTGGCAGCCTATAATGGTAAAAATTGGCCCGTTGCTGAAAAATATTTCGACCAGTCCGTTGATTTAAAATATGGTGATGGTGATGTTATTTTGTTGATGCATCAGATGTACGTTGAGCAAGGTGATTCTGCAAAGATGGGTGCAAATTTAATGAGAGGTTTTGAAACTTATCCTGATGATAATCGCATTTTAACCCAGTTGATCAATTTTTATCTTGAAACAAAACAAAACGATAAAGCACTGGATTATTTGAATAAAGCCATCGAAAGCGACGATACAAACCCTTCTTTTTATTATGCCAGAGGAGTACTGTACGACAGTAGCAAAAACTTTGAGGAAGCCATGAAAAATTATGAAAAAGCATTGGAATACGATTCCGAATATTTTAATGCACTTTATAATGTGGGCGTAATGTATTTTAATAAAGCGGTTGAGGAAATGAATTTAGCCAATGCAGAAACTGACTTTAAAAAGTTTGAAGCAAAGAAAAAAGTAGCTGAAGATACTTTTAAGCAAGCACTTCCTTATTTTGAAAAAGCATTAGAAGTAAACCCAGAGGATGTTGCTGTAATGGAAAGTCTTAAAACACTATATTATCGTTTTGAAATGATGGACAAGTACAAAGCAATTGACGAAAAACTTAAAGGCAATTAAAATCCTGTCATAGGATGCATTAAAATTCAAACATAAAATATCCGGATAGAAAAGTCCGGATATTTTTATATATACAAAAATAACATAATAACAACTATAAGACAAATGTTATTGGTTATAGATTTCCAGTCATTTCAGGACCCATCACACTTTAGACTACCATAAATTGGAACGGAAATTTAAACCACAATATTTGTTTTTACTGACGGGGAATCTTTATATTCATCCTAAACTGTGGTTCATCATGCTGATTAACCATCCAGTTTGAAAACTCATCCAGCCATTTCCAAAAAGACAAAACCAAATCATCTGGAACATCTTCAAATTTTGATAGTACCACCTTATAACAATCCAGCCATACAATTCTTGATTTTGGAGTAATTTTAAAGGGCAAATGTCGATTAGCCAGCATTGGATTACCACGAGACATCTTATAATACTGTGGGCCACCTAAACGTTGTACAAAAAAATCAGCAGAACGTCTTTTTGCTCCTTCGAGTAATTCACCTTTGGGCGGAAACATATCTTTAATAGAACTTTCAACCAATAGCTCGTAATGGTCATTCACCATTCTGCGCACACCTTCTTCTTTCAAATATTCAAATATTGTAATATCAGGCCCTAAACTTTTAAGTCTTAGACCAAAAGGCATTTCTGTAATCTGGAATTGTGTAATATCCACCATATCTATCTCTTAAATCTTTTTCTCGTAGCCAAATGAAAAGTTACTTTAGCAACAGAAGAAAGAACACTAAGACACTCAAAATGTTTAAAAAATAATAGACTTGCGGCTAAGGGGTTTAATTTTATTTTTAAGTTCAAATAAATTGTAGTCAGGCCAGTCTTCTACCTTGGCCAAGGTACGATCCATCATATACTTAATATCATTGGCGAAGCTGGGACCTTTCCAAGAGTTACTGTTAAATACAATAGCATACGACAATCCATCATCCTGACGTACCACCAATGCCGATGTGCCGGCTAGCGTGCCAGTTCTGTACCAGTAACCTCGTCTAACACCACGCCATCCTAATGGGCTTCCACCTATTAGTTCAGTGGTACTCATTTCGTGAATGCTATTTGTTGAAAGTATATCGGCTGGCTTTTCAAAACCATCAATGGCCACTACCAATCTGAGCAAATCGGTTGTAGAGGCTATCCAACCACCGGCTGCACCTAAAGTCTTAATATCGTTGCCCCCATAACTGCGTGGAACTTCTTTATTGTCATCCATATAATCCTTAACAAGATAAGTATCATCTGGCTCGTAATATTTAACTTCCAAATCGAGTCTTTCGTGGCTGTAACTACCGCCTATTTGCATATCAAAAATCTCCAAAGGATATAGCACATTGGTTTTTACGAAAAGTTCATAGTTCACTCCAGATGTTTTTTCAATCACTTCCTCTAGTATGGAATATCCCAAATTACTATAGGACGACATGGTTCCTGGTGGATAGTGAAGACGTTTATCAAGCATAAAACAGATGATATCTTCTTTTTTAACAGGATAACTCACATGCCTTTTATTTGCGATAACTTGGGGAATAAACATTGGGTCACCATATCGGTTGGTAAATCCAGCAGAATGATTTAATAATTGCTTTACCGTTATATCTTCGACTTTTCTATCTCGGTAATCTAAAAAAATAGAATCATTTAGAATGCCATTAAATCCAAAAACCTTACTGTCCAGTGATAATTTTCCTTCTTCCACTAATTTCATTATGGCCACAGCGGTAACCAGCTTTGAAACACTGGCAATTCGGAATAAATTAAATGGCTGTACTTCAATGGACTTTTCTTTATCAGCATAACCATAACCCTTGGTGAAAACTAACTTTCCATCTTTAACTACCGAAAGCGAAGCGCCCACCATATTGTTTCGACTAAGGAAACGGTTCACGTTAGCGTCTATCACTTCAAATCTATCTTGATCGGAAAAAGTATTTGCTATTCTATGCGAAGAAACTGCGGGAGCTGGAGGTACAAAGTCGCCACCAAAGGAGTCGCCAGAATTAAAATAGGTTAAATTAGCAATACCTAGAGAAACCACGCCCAATAAGGCAAAACCGGTTTTATATATAAACTTCATCTATTTTTATATTTAATAGCAGCAAAATTAAACAAAATGACTTAAAATTTACCCAATTTGTGCTTAAACATGCCAAAATACTTTAATTGAGTTTATATACGCAAAAAAATCAATAAGGTTTTATACTGCATCCTATAGCTTTTGTTTCTTTTAAATGAATTTTGTTACCCTCCAGTAGCGCATCTATGGCATCAGCCAAATAGGTTTGTTTCACGTTATTCTCATCTTTGGGTGAATCGTCGATAGTCCCGATATACTTTACAGAAAAATGCGAATTTTCGTTTTTTAGTAGATAAACATGTGGTGTCTTAGTTGCTCCGTAAGCCTTATAAATACCAACGTCGTCGACTAAATATGGAAACGTGAAGCCTTTGTCTTCGGATCTATTAATCATTTCATCAAAGGAATCCTCTTCTGAAATATCAGGATTATTGGGATTGAGTGCCACAACAGGAAATCCTTTCTTTTTATATTTGGTGTCCAAGGCCACAATACGGTCTTCGTAAAGCTTAGCATATGGACACTGGTTGCATGTAAATATTAGGACAACCCCTTTTTCTTTATTATACTGATCGAGAGAGATGTAACTTTTGTCAATGTTTTTCAGTTTGAAACCGGGAGCTGTGTCACCAATTTTCAACTGTGAAGGCGCAGTAAAGGCTATCAACGACAGCAATAATAAAAAGGATATCTTCTTGTTCATAGTGCAAACTGTTAATTAATGGAAAGAGAAATTGACCTATACTTCCTGTTTAATGTATGTAACAAGTAAACACTTATGGCATTAATTGGTTCATTGAGGATTGGATAGTGGTAGTTGTTACCTTTCCCTCATGAAATAAGGACATTGTTTTATATTGAAACAAACAGGCAGGTATAGCGCCACTCCATTGAAGATCGACTTTTGGTATCCAGTCATTGGGATTGGATTCATCCAAAACAACCACCTCATTAACAATTCCATTTTTTTGAATAAAAGGAATAAGCTTTTGTTCAATTTGATCTGTGAAATCCAGACTAACCAGTAACACTTTGACTGCTGTTCCCTTGTACATAGTGGGTATTTCTTCCAGGACTGGCATTTCTTCTATACAAGGCTTACACCAGGTCGCCCAAAAATTTATCACAAGAATAGAATCGACACTTGTTGTTTCTATCCGCTCCTGAAGCTGTCGAAAACTTATTTTTTTTAATGATACATTTTGGGCATAAATGGCGGTAATGGGTACAAGTAAAAATAATAATATAATACTGGATATTTTTCTGAGCATTGCAAATATTGTTAAATGGCTGTTTTACGCTGCCTATATAGTATTATAATCATCCGAGTGATCAATAATAATGCTATTGGTATGGTGGCAGGAGGAAATGCTTGTGGAATTAACTTCCAACCAATTAAAAACACACTAAGACTAAAAAGGTTGATAACCATGATTACAGCCAATACCTTTTTTTTATGATTTGCAAAGGCTAAATATAAAAAAGTAGGCATTGCCCAAAGTATGTTCCAATTGTTGCCTGTTACACTGTGGTTGGATATAAACCATAAAAAAGTGATAACAACCCCTACTATTCCAGCAGATAGAAATAACAAGCCATCGAAAATTTTGATTAAACGAACCTTTGCAAAAAACACCAATACAAACGACAAAATTAATAATAGCCAAAAGATAAGTGCAGGACTCCATATTGTAATAGCATCCTCTTTAGGAAAATCGAGAATATTTACTTTGTCTTTGATTAAGGGTGTGCTTTGTCCACCCGGAGTTGTGTAAATGGCATGGTCAAAAGCCTGCATCAAAAAGTATGGTAAATAGGTTGATTCTCTAACCGTAGGAATTTTATCAGCAGGCAAGCCCAGAATCATAGCCAAACCGGTTTCTGTCCAGGGCGAGTTGTACAAATAGTAATGCATCAATTCCCTGAACGAAATACTCTTGTAGGCTTCAATGGGGTTAAAAACAACACTACCTGCTACATTATTACTTACTATGTCAACAATCCGGGTCGCACAGTTGTCGTAAAAAAAATCGTATCGATAATTGCGGTTTTCGGGTTTGTAGTTTAATAACAGGGCATTGAACAACTTTTGTCTATCGTGTTTATCCAGATTAAGTACTTGCTCAGTAACACTGCGATCGTCTCTAAAGTATTGTGCCAAAAAATGCTTATACTCGCTAATGCTCAGCAAGTAATCGAGATTTCCATTGGCAAATTTCAGATAAAATCCAGGTGTGTCAAAATCAAAGGTGCCATAATTGAACACCCAGTCGATGTTATTGGTAGGATCCAAAACTCTAATGGCACTGTGCCCAAATGCCGAATATAGCTCCTCGCCATCGGAGCATGTTAGCACCGATATCTTTGAATCGGCAGAGAGTATTTTCTGTGCACCTAAAGTTGCAGTAAAAAGCAGCAGAAAAGCACTTATATAAATAATTCGTGACATAAATTCCAATTTGTCGCAAATATAAACAAATTGGAAAGGCCAAAAAACTATCTAAACCATTATTGGTACAGCATCTTTATGCAAAGCCATTCGTTGGGTAAAAAATACACGATAATATGTTGCAGTGCAAACTTCGCAAAGGTTTAAAACTACTTGGTTAAAGTTTTTTCGTGCAATAAAAAAAGGATTATTTAATTGCTCTTTTAGCCAAATAGAAAACTTTGGTAAACTTTTAACTCTAGTGTTAATAGCTCTAGCCACCATAATTGTAGGAGCATCTGAAGGGTAAGTTTCTGCTACCCAATAATTTTCGGGCTCGGCAAAAAAATCCATAAACCAATCTACACAATACGTTGCCCACTTAAATAGTAGTGCTACAATGCTTAATTTTATAGCTTCCATAACTTAATAATTTTGATGAGATAAATAAATACACCACAAAACTATCACCATTATTTGTTGTATAATAAGCTTTTAAGTATATTAAGCCATAATTAAATCACATTTAAGCTGTTGTAAGATGCTTAATTATAGCTTAATAAATTACTTAATAAATGCCTTAATTATTAATTTGTTTCGCTTATCTTTGTATTTGATAGTTGCACAATGTCCAGTTTTACTCACATATTATCGGAAGACCTGATTTTTTCCCTTATCGACCACGTATGTGATATGGTTGTGGGGGTAGAAAAAATAATCGGTATATACGACCATCTCGAGAAGGGAGAATTGTGCGGTATCACTATGCAATACACCAACCACCGACTGCAAGAGCACCGGATGAACCTAGCAGGATTAAGTGAGTCGCTTACAGCGTTAAGAAATACAAATAATAAACACCGATGGCTTCAAAAATCGCAACTTCCATTTGATACGGCCGATAGCAGCCAAAAGCAACTCAATATTTTTGATGAAAGCAAGCATCTTACTTTGCTTATAACGCTTCCGGGCAGCAAACGTTTGGAAAAGGATATCCTGATTATTTATTTTAAGGATCAATTTAACACCTTTGGTGTTCAACATCAGAATTCACCACTAAGTACCGAGAACAAAACTATCATTGCACATTTACTTTCCGGTTCTATCCATTCGTTTTGTAAACTATATTGGAAGGAAAACGAACGCTTGCAATTATTTGCCAATAAAACAAAACGCATACTGGAGCAGCAACGAATAGATAATCTGACAGATACACGAAAAAGAGAACTTGAAGACTTCATCTGCTCGTGGGCCAATACATTTTTAGCAGAATGCAGCGATTCTGAGGACGTTAATTATGTTTATAGTGAGAGTGCTTTAGAAAAGATAAAAAAATATTCTGGTGAGTTTAAACACTTGGAAAATGCATTAAAAGAAGCCATAAGCTACACAAAGACAATAGTTACAAGTGTAACAAAGATAATACAAGCAGAATATATTGAGCTGTTTACAAATGAAAACAATGAAAATGTATTGCACGATTCACAGACAACCCCCCGTAATTTAACAGCTCGTCAGCAGCGCGTATTTGACTATTTGAATAGATTAGAGGCAGCTGCCATTGATACGGATCGTAATGATCAGAAGTTAACCGGACGCAATATTGGCCTTGCCATGAAACCACAATCAGTGTCTGCACCAGCTTTATCTGACTTTATAAGTAAAAATAGAGAATCTATTAACACGCTTTTTTTAAAATATCCTGAAAGTTGGAGTTTTGTAAAAAACAATTTCAGGACAATTATTAATGTTACAGCTAATGGAAATCAGCAGGCTCGTAAATGGGCTTAATAAAGGTTCTTATCTATTACAACGTGGATAATTCTGCTTTTAAAGCATAAAAAAGGCCACTAATTCCGGCAGCCTTTTCGTATAGAATATTTCATATTTTACTATAGTTATCATCTAACGTGTCTATCGGTTAGAACATAACCATTAATCTACCAACATGCCACCTATCAGACTATTAACATCTGTAATCCGATGGCGTTGCATATATTCTTTAATACCCTCTATTATCTTAACGGATATTGTTGGATCAATAAAATTGGCTGTACCCACCTGTATGGCTGTGGAACCTGCTAACATAAACTCTATGGCATCCGTGGCGTTCATAATACCTCCCATACCTATGATGGGAATTTTAACGGCATTATATACCTGCCAAACCATGCGTAATGCTACTGGTTTTATACAAGGGCCAGACAATCCACCGGTTATGGTCGAAAGTAAGGGTCGGCGCTTTTCGGCATTGATAGCCATGCCCAACAAGGTATTGATTAAGGATATTGAATCGGCTCCTGCTCCCTCAACTCCCCTGGCCATTTCGGTTACATCTGTAACATTTGGAGATAACTTCACCATTAAATGCCCTTTGTAAACATCACGCACCGCACTGGTAACGGCAATAGCAGAAGGACAATGCACCCCAAATGACATGCCACCTTCTTTAACATTAGGACAAGAAATATTGAGCTCAATTCCAGGAATTTTTTCCAGATCGTTAAGCTTTTCTGCGGTTTGCACGTATTCCTCAATGGTAGAACCGGATACGTTGACAAAAATACCGGTATCATAATGCTTGATACGTGGATAAATGTGATTGACAAAATGATCAACCCCTTTGTTTTGAAGCCCCACAGCATTAAGCATCCCCGAAGCTGTTTCGGCCATTCTAGGATAGGGATTTCCCTCACGATGATGCAAGGTGGTACCTTTAACTACAATGCCACCCAATGCGCTTATATCAATGAAATCCTCATACTCTTCGCCAAACCCAAAGGTGCCCGAAGCAGTCATTACTGGGTTTTTAAGTGAGTATCCGTTTATATTTACTGCTAAATTTACCATCCTTTCAAATCTTCAATATTAAATATCGGTCCTTCGGTGCACGTATTCTTGTTTCCCGATTTAGTTTCTACCACACAACACAGGCAAGCACCAAAACCGCAAGCCATCATATTCTCCAACGACACCTCACAAGCTATTCCTGCTCCTTTAGCCGCAGAGGCCACAGCTCGCATCATGGCATCAGGGCCACAGGTAAAAACCCTATCCATATCCTTTAGTCTCTCTTTTAATAAGGGATGGTCGGTAACATACCCCTTCACTCCGGCCGATCCATCTTCGGTGGTAACTCCAATGGATCCATACTGTTTATAATCAGTTAGGTCCATCAGTATTTCGCGATTACGCGCTCCCAGCAAAAAGTTGACATCAGCACCTTCCTCTCGCAAACGCCGGCCTAATATTAGTAGTGGAGCAACACCCACACCACCGCCTACGAGCAACATTTTACCATGTTTGGGTACGGTAAAACTATTGCCCAAAGGATAAATCAAATCCAACTTATCACCAGGCTGCAAATCAACCAACAAACGTGTACCTTCGCCAACCTCTTGGATAAGCAAAAGCATTTCATTGGTATCTTTATTAACCTCATGTATTGAAATAGGTCTGCGCAAAAAGGTATTGGGACCGTTTTCTACTTTAATCTCTACAAACTCTCCTGGAGCAATATCGGGGAGTTTTCCATCGGGCTTGGCATAGAGCACGATATATTCATTATTAATCCTACGATTTCGAGTAACCGTAAACAATTCAACTCTTTTTTTCATATCTAAGATACATCAGATGATGTTACATTTGTAAACAATCGTATTTGATGCTGCAAATATAGATAAATCAGAGTAAATGCCAATGGTCGATGACCGTGTATCCCCTTTTAAAGTCTAATAAACTATTTATTTCGATGATTATTGGGTGTATAAGTATCAAAAGTACCATCAGCATAGAAAAATACGATTCGTTCTGCTTCTTTTGGAAGTATCGTTTCACTATATATATTTCTATCCTTTTTAAGGTCATTAGGCACATCTTCTTCAGGCTCTACAATCAAGTTCGGCGATTCCTGTTCAGGTTCTTTTTTAAGCTCTATTTTCGCCTGTTTTGGTGCCTTCTCCTCTTCATATGGCACTTTATAAAATAAATTGGGATTGATTGGTGCTGCCACATCGCTTTTTGCATTGCGATACATAGCACCCTGGCCCAACAATAGCCAATCTGGATTAATATGTGGAAATTTTACAAGAACTTTTTGCAAGAAATCAAGACCTGGATTGTTGCGTCCAGACAATAAATGCGATATACTGGATCTGTTTACTCCTAATATATCAGCAAATTTTGAAGAGGCCATTTTTTCGCTAGCCAATATGGTTTCTAATCTATGTTTCATAAACTCTAATAAAATAGCATCATTTACATTTGGAAATTTAATCAGATATAAAACAAGTTGTTACATCTGCAAATAACAGGTGCTATTTTTGATTACAAATAACAAGCTGCTCTATTATCTATACAAATGTAATAATTATTTACATATGCCAAATGTGTACAATGTATATTTATTCAAATAAAATCCTTTTTAATCATTCAATATTTTCTATGAAAAAAAATATATCCAGCTTATTTTTTGCTTTAGTTTAGCTACAGATAATTGGAGGCATTATTTACTTTAGATATATGTATTATAAATCTATGAAATAAGTACTTAATGATTTGTAATAGTTAGATAGAAATAGTCTGAAAAGGGGTTCTATCGTGTAACTTTATTCTTTTATCTGACCTAAATGGATGTAATTAACTGATATATAGCTGATTGCAATATTAGCATCATATAAGTAATCTAAAGCTTTATGTGACGTCTTTATTATACTGATTATAAGTGATATAAGTCAACAATTTAAGCAATAAATCACAGCATTGTTGAGAAAATAAGATTGACTAAGGCTTTTTATTGGATTTTTAAATGATATGGACTATATAACTGCATGAATATTAGTATTTTATGCAAAATGTAAATTAACCTTAACCTCTTAACCCTAATATTGGCATATACTATGCAACTGTATGTATAATTGTTTACAAAAGTACTCGCCCCTACCCTATTTGTAGTAAATTAACATACAAATATCGAATTACATGTGTAATCATTACAGTGTACATTCTCACATGAAGGGTTACATATGTAACTTTCTTAAGTTTGCTATAGGATGAAGAATTTTCTTTTTTATATGATTTGAAGATTTATTGATTAGGATTTCTGTGTGAATGTTGAAGCTGCAATCCGTACCAATATAGGTATGTTGGATATATCCAAATCTAAGCGGGTTAATTATGTTATACCGAAATCCACAGTTTTAAGAATAAAAAAAGGCCCTGCGTAAAACACAGGACCTATAACTATAACTGATAGTAAAAATTTAAATTAGAATTCTTTCTTGATATCTTCTACCCACTTTTCGATTCTTTCGTTGGATAATGCAGACTGGTTTTCGATATCCAGAGCAAGGCCTACAAATTTATCACCTCTTTGTGCTCTGGAACCTTCAAACGTATATCCGTCTGTAGAAGTAAAACCAACAATTTTACCTCCTCTGGCCTCTATAAATTCAGCTAAATGGCCAAGACCATCGACGAAATTTTCGGGATACCCCTTTTGATCGCCACCGCCATACAGCGCAAAGGTTTTTCCTTTTAACGAATCATCTTCTACCGATGGTAAAAACTCATCCCAATAATTAGGCAACTCACCATCGAACCAAGTGGGCACGGCAAGTATATAGTTTGTAAAGCCCATAAACTGCTCCTGAGTAGCTTCCTCAACGTTTACCTTCTCTACATTCTTTTCGCCAAGGAGTTTTATAATTTTATCGGCCTGCTGCCGCGTTTTTACTGAGTTAAAACTATAGAATAAACCTATTTTCTTCATCGTTTTTTAAATAAGTATCAAGATATAAGTATCAAGTATCAAGTATCAAGATTAATAAACGCAGAAATTTTATTTTTCCAACTATTTCCCAAAATCGATTCGGGACATACAATCAACCTATATACTTAACAATCAATCTTAATGGTTAAAAATTTAATAAGCCAACAAATCTGCTGCTGCACTTTTAATCTTTTTTGTATTAGGTAATGTTTCGGCTTCTAGAATACGGTTAAAACCAACGGGTGTAAAAGCAGATCCTACGCGCTTTACAGGTGCATCAAGATACTCAAAACCCAGTTCGGTAATCATAGCCGATACTTCGGCACCAAAACCGGCAAAAACCTTGTCTTCGTGCACTACCATTGCCCTCGATGTTTTTTTAATCGATTCTAAAATGGTTTCCTTATCCAATGGTATCAAAGAGCGCAAATCAATCACTTCAATATTTCCTTTACCTTCCTCATTCAGCGCATCAGCAGCCTCCACGCACATGTGTGTGGTGTTACCATAAGTCAGGATAGTAAGGTCGGTTCCTTCGCGTCTGATTCGTGCCTTACCATAAGGAACTTCAAAACCTTCAGGAATAGGCGTAGCAGCTTTTGGCGAGTTGTACAATGCTTTTGGCTCCAAAAACAAAGTCATACCTTCGGAACGCATGGAAGTACGCAATAGTCCAGCGGCATCATCGGCATACGATGGGTAAACTACCCGTACACCCGGGAAAGTAGTGAGTGCTCCCTCGATGTTTTGCGAATGGTAAAGACCTCCGCCAATATATCCACCCGAAGCCAACCTAACGGTTATATTTGGCGAGAATTGTCCTTTGGTTCGCCAATACTCGTGGGTAGTTTCCACAAATTGTTCCATAGCTGGCCAAAAATAATCGGCAAATTCGGCTCCTTCAATTACAATTCGGATATCCTTATTAAAACGGGACATGCCATTGGCTGTACCCATAATAAAATCCTCGGCTATGGGTGCATTGAACACGCGTTCTTTCCCGAACTCTTGTTGCATACCCTTGGACACGTTAAAGATACCACCCTTATCTTTGTTGGCCATATCCTGTCCCCATATATAAGTATGCGGATTATGCCTAAACTCCTCTTTAAGCGTACTATTGAGTGCCTCAATGAGTTTTTTTGGTTCACCCGTTTCATTGTGTAAGCCATCCGGGAATTTTTTTGGTTCGTAAGCTGGTGCATACACAAAATCATAAACGCTTTCTGGCTTAGGATTGGGTGCAGCTAAACCAGCTTTATGTGCAGCTTTCACCTCGCTTTTTACTTTGGCATCAATGGCATCTAATTCTTCCTCGGTAGTTCTTTCGTACCTGAGTAACAACCTGCGGTACTTGGCCAGTGGATCGTATTCTTGTACATAGTTCAGTTCGGCCTTATCGCGGTAAAGCTCATGCCTGTCGGAATTAGAATGGGAATGGATCCGCACACAGTTGGCATGTACGATAACAGGTTTTTGTTCTTCTTCGGCCCATTTTACCGCTTCGGCCATGGCATTCATCGAATCGAACACATCCTTGCCGTTACAATATATGATACGGAGATTCTTCATTCCTTCAAAGTTCTTGGCTACCTTGCGATTAGCCGTTTGATCTTCCTTGGGCACAGAAATACCATATCCATTATCCTGAAACACAAAAACCACCGGAAGCTGTTCGTTGGATGCCCCGTTGATGGCCTCATACACATAACCCTCGGATACCGATGACTCGCCCTGTGAGCTGATGGCTACCCCTTTGGCCTTGTAAGTTTTTATGCCTCGTGCTATACCAGCTGCATGAAGCGTATGGTTACCCGTAGCCGATGAAACGTTATGAATATTCCATTCCGGCTTGGCAAAATGGTTGGACATATGTCGTCCACCCCCAGCCACATCCGTATCTTTAGATATACCATTAAATATAATCTCTTCGGCAGTTAAGCCTGCCGACAAGCAGGTCTGTAAATCCCTGTAATAAGGAAAAAGATGATCCTTGCTCCGGTCGAAATTTTGCCCAATGGCCAACTGAATGGCATCGTGACCGGCAGCTGGTGCATGGTACGACCAGCCTATGGCCTGCTTTAGGTAGTTAGGCGCACGTTCGTCGAGGCTGCGACCCAGCTTTAAAAGGTGATACCATTTTAGGAGCGTTTCCTTTTCGGTGGTCTTTATTTTGTATATTTCTTTTACGTCTGACTTCATTGTCCTCAAATTTTTATAATGACTGTGCAAAGTAGCTAAATGGATCTGTCAATATCAAATTGTTCCAGATAATCGCCTATTCTACGAAGGAAATTACCACCCAACGCTCCATCAACGATACGATGGTCGTAGGATAAAGAAAGGAACATTTTATGGCGTATTGCTATGGCATCGCCACTTGGCGTTTCGATAACAGCCGGTTTTTTCTCGATGGAGCCTACGGCTAGTATAGCTACTTGAGGTTGGTTAATGATAGGCGTGCCCATAATATTTTTAAACGAACCAAAATTGGTAATAGTAAAAGTACCTCCTTGTATGTCATCGGGCGAGAGTTTGTTGTTACGCGCCAAATCTGCTAACCTGTTTACATCAGAAGTGAGACCAACGAGGTTTTTATGATCTGCATTTTTGATGACAGGAACAATTAAATTTCCACTGGGCAAAGCTACAGCCATACCAACGTTTACATTTTTACGATAGATAATCTTGTCGCCGTCAACCGAGGCGTTTACACCAGGGAAATCCCGCAGTGCTTTGGCTGTGGCTTCAAAGAATATAGGTGTGTACGTTATTTTTTGTCCATGTTTTTTCTGATAGGCCTCTTTGTTTTTGTTGCGCCACATCACAATGTTGGTCATGTCCACTTCAACCACTGCAGTTACGTGAGGCGACACCTGTTTTGACATCACCATATGATCAGCAATGAGTTTACGCATGCGATCCATTTGAACAATTTCGTCCTCGGCATTCACTGAAACTGGTGGCCTTGCAATTTGTGCTGCTGGTTTAGCAGGAGCATCACTTGGTTTTGCAGTTTGCTTATTTGCAGTACCTGAAGCCTTTTGTTCGATATAACTCAAAATATCGGCTTTTGTAACACGCTCATTTTGTCCGCTACCCTTTATCGAATCCAACTCCTTAAAAGTAACGCCTTCTTCTTTGGCAATACTTTTTACCAAAGGAGAATAAAATTTGTCGGAACTATCCGAAGCCTGATTATCCTCGTTGGATTCACCTTTGCCGGATTCTTTACCGCCCTCTTCAGGTGCCTCTTGACCTTTTTGAATGTTTCCTTCTACTTTGGCTGGAGTGACATCATCTTTTTTCTTATCGTCGCTTTCCGTTGCTTTGGAGGGCTTCGATTTTTCTTCACTTTCCGATTCGTCGCCTTCCAGTGTAATGATTGCCACGGGCTTTCCAACGGGTACTAATGCGTCTGTTTCGAACAAAATTTCCTTCACGGTTCCTGCTACGGGCGATGGAATCTCAGAATCGACTTTATCGGTGGCTATTTCCAATAAAATATCGTCTTCCTCGATGGTATCACCAACAGAAACGAACCATTTTGTAATCGTTGCTTCTTCAACGCTCTCACCCATTTTGGGCATAAGAATTTCAAATGTTGACATATCGTTGTTTTTATTATTTTAATTTAAGCGTAATTCAAATATAAATATTGTTTCAGTCCAATCCAAAACTTTATCAGTCAACTATAACGTTTAAACTTCAAAGTATAAAAGTGATTAGATAATCATGAACAATAGGTTTAAGTCCTACTTATTGCGTATCTTTTTATTTTTATGATACGAATTATAAACAAGCAAGCCTAAAAATGGTTCTGTGATACTGAAATATCTTATTCAATAATTTTAAGTTCGGTTCTTCTGTTCTTAGCCCGACCCGCTTCCGTTTCGTTGGAAGCAATGGGGTCGTTCATCCCTTCGCCTTTGAAAGCAAGGCGATTAGCAGCGATACCTTTCTTTATAAGATATTGGTAAACTTCATGAGCCCGTTGCATACTTAATTTTTGATTATAGTCTGGCGAACCCACATTATCAGTATATCCAAGCAACTGAATTTTTAATTGGTCGTTTTCGTTAAGGAACTGAAGCAACTTTTTAAGCTCCACCTCCGACTCGTCTCTCAACTGATACGAATCTGTTTCGAAGAATATATTGTTGAGCACTATTTGTTCGCCCACTCTTAAGGGTTTAAGATAGATGTCTAAAATTTGTGGATCGGCAGCGGATGATAAGGAATCCATTTTAAAGAAATCTGAATAGAATAAATAACCTTTTTTGGATACATTTAACGCGTACGAACCGCCCATAGGCAAACACACCAAAAAATCGCCTGAAAAATCGGTTGACATGGCCTCCACTACCATTTTTCCGTTGTTGATATCCTTGAGCTCGAAAGCTGCTTTGAGTTTTTCCCTGGTATGGCTGTCGTACACCCTGCCTTTGACGTACGAAACGGGCAAAGGCCTTATTTCTTCAGGAATATCGAAGCTATAAATATCGCGACCACCAAAGGACTCTTCATACCCATCGGAGGAGAAGTAAGCCTTACTACCGTTAGCTGTTACCACCAGCCCAACCTCGTCGGCGGCTGTGTTGATAGGAAAGCCAAGATTTACCGGAGGCTCAACAAAGACCCCGTTAGTCATCCGTGACATAAACAAATCGGCTTTTCCCATCCCAGGCCATCCTTCGGATGCAAAATAAAGGGTGCTGTTATCAGGATGAATAAAAGGGGACACCTCGTTGGAAGCGGTGTTAATATTATCGCCCAGGTTTTCGGGACTTCCAAAAAATGGTGTTCCTGAGGCATCAAGACCCATAACAGTAGCGCGCCAAATATCGTTTGCTCCCTTACCTCCCGACCGATTACTGGAAAAATACAAGGTACGGCCATCGGACGAAAATGAAGGCTGCGACTCCCAAAATGGGCTATTTACAGGTGATCCAATATTTTTTGGGGAACTCCAGCCCGTGGCCGTACGGTAGCTAAAATAAATATCGCAGGATCCCTTGCTGTCGGATCTGCCACACGCTGTAAAAAACATCCAATTACCATCAGACGAAAGCGTTTGTGCCCCCTCGTTACTGGCACTATTTAAAGGTGCATCCAACTGTATTCGCTCTTCCCATTCTCCTTGGGAGTTTTTTACCGAACTAAAAAAATCTTCGTGAAAATGATTGGCCATGGCATTGGCGTAAGGCTTCTTATTTAATACAGAATCCCGCTCCACCAAAACGGTATAAACCAAGGTTTGCTCATCGGCAGTGATACTAGGCCAATATTCACTATAGTAACTATTTATTTTTCCGCCCAAGTTAACAGGTGTAATATGGCGTGGTTTTTCCATCGCTTCTTTTGCAAATTTGGCTTTCGTTAGCCAATCATTTGCTTTTTGTTTTGATTGGGTATTATTAGTTTTAGTGAGATATGCACGGAAATATTGTACTGACTCGTCAAACTCGTCCAACTGAAAATGAGCCACTCCCAAACTATAATAACTGTAAACAAAAAAAGTAGAATCGAGTTCCACCACTTTTTGCAGGTAATCTATCTGATTACGATAGTTTTCCTGTTCAAAATAAACTTCTGATAACAGAAGATAAGCTTCTACAAAACTATTATCTTTTTTAATGGCCTGACTTAATGGCTCTTTGGCTAGATCGTAATTGTGAGATTGATAAAAGGATAATCCTTTTTTATAGAGGTTTTCGGCCTTTTTAGAGGATGTGCTTAGTTTTTGCGCATCAGTAACAATCCCAACACCCATTAAAAGTGCCATAAGGCAAACCTTTATTAATATCCTATACTTATGTACCACCATCAAAACCATATAAAAGTTAATCTGACAAAAATAGCATAATTGTTTAAACCATCTTGGTATTGCCATATTTTTGGCTCTTTGATAGAAGGAATAATGAAAACAACTGTTGTAGGCCTATTTTTACAGATAGAAATTTAAGGAATTTAAGAAGGGACGGGTATAGGTTTGTACCTTTTTCTGCTGCCTTATTTTAAAAAAAAATTAAAAGTATCAGGAATTAAATCGCTTAATTTTCTTTTTCAAGTTTTCATAAAAACCAGGGTTTTGTGAGACTGGTTAAGTCTTATAATTCGATTGGGGGTAGTTTATTTTAATCTTCAATTTCTATTACTCTAGTAAAAGATAATAGATCATGTACCCCGTACTTAACTCCGAATAAGTAGGATAAAGTGTCAAAAGGGTTAAGTCTCAAGACTGATCTTACAATTATCCAAAACCATTTATTTTTATCCTTCAAATAGATTACTTTGGTTCGTGTGAAATGTTTCCCAATTGTTTTCCCAATAAAACCTTCAAGAAA
>JAGXIP010000216.1 GCA_024635585.1 Saccharicrinis sp.
AATGGAACACTTAAGACAAAACAAGCTATTCAGAAATTGAATGATCATGGTTATGAAATATATGCAGTTTCTGATTCATTTGAAGAAATATCATTTATTAACAAAAACGCCATTTAATATTATAAAAAGAAGTAAATTGCTATCTGTTTTAAATTTCAATGATAAAAAATAATGAAGCAGTTACTTATATTCATAGTTGTTAGCCTGAGCTTTGTAGCTTGTAAAAGTTCCATGAGCAGTAAAGGGCAAGTTCAGGGCGCTCACGTGATAGCCTTTTATAATCTCGAAAATTTGTTTGATACCATAAACGATCCAGGCGTTAGCGACGGCGAGTTTACACCCGCAGGATCAAAAAAGTGGACCAGCGAAAGATACGAGAGTAAGCTAATTAACATGGCCAAGGTAATAGCGGATATTGGTGTAGATCAGGATTTGGCTGGCCCCAGCATCATAGGTATGTGCGAAATGGAAAACCGCAGTGTGCTTGAAGATTTAATTAAAACGGAAAGCCTTAAGGACCAAGATTACAACATTATTCATGTTGATTCGCCCGATAAAAGAGGTATTGATGTGGCGCTTTTATACAAACCCAGCGTTTTTGAACTGCAACAAACGCACGCTTACCCACTTATAATTCAGAATTCAGATTCAGGAAAGAGAGTTTTCACTCGCGACCAATTATTGGTTTCGGGACTTCTTGGTGGCGATAAGATACATGTTATCGTTAATCATTGGCCAAGCAGATACGGAGGGGAAGATTCTAGTAAACCTTTCCGTAAGGCAGCTGCATTATTGAACCGTCACATCATCGACTCGCTTTTAAGCCTTGATAAAAATGCCAAAATAATTACCATGGGCGATTTGAACGACAATCCTACCGATGAGTCGATTGCATTGCATTTAAGAGCTCATGGAAATCAAGATCAACTCAAGAAAGGTGATCTGTTTAACCCCTTGGCTATCAACTTTAGCAACAAAAAGGGAACTTTGTATTATAGAGGTAACTGGGATTTATTTGATCAGTTGGTGATTTCGCAAGGATGGTTGAAGGGTAAAGATGGATATGGATACGATTCGGCTTATATCTACAACAAACCATATTTAATTCAGCAGGAAGGTAAATACAAGGATTATTTATTGCGTACCTATGGAGGGAAGGACTACCTGAATGGTTATAGCGACCATTTGCCTGTTTATATAGTGGTGTCGGCAAATTAAGACAGTGTTGTTGCTGGCAAAGGGATGGCGTCTTGGGGGTTTATGTTGAGCTTTTTGAAGGGTGAGAAAAAAGTTTTTTCCAAAAATAGGAAGAGTCGTAAAGAATAATTAGTTACTTTTTTTATGCGCCTCGCAATTCCTCGCCTTAAAAAAGGCGGGGTGGATGCTATGAGGTACGAAATAGCAAACGGGGTGCTTGTGAACCTTTCTACTGATAAAGTTCGGGACAGACTCTTTTTCTTAGGAAAAAAGGGAAGAGCCTCGCGTCGATTGTAAGATGGCTTTTACCTGCAAACTGCGCAGCCCCCAACAACTAAAAAAAACGCTAATTTACAGCAAGATACCTTCAGTTAATGGCAAAATGCAACATGCGTTACTTGTCAGTTTTTCGATTCCGCAGCAAATGATTTTATCACACCATCCATCAAGGCTTCTATGGTGTTGCATTGTAATACTAACTTATTGGAACGATAAAGAGCAAATTGTGAAGTGGCATCCTGGAGTACTTCAACCCTATAGTTGCTGCCTTGAGCAACCGTTGCAAAGCCCATACGATTCAGTGCCCTTGCTACCCAATCGCAGGTATTTCCTTCACCCTTTAGAATGATTTCCTTCTGTATTTCTTTGTGATATTTAAAAGAACCTGTGAAGTTGTCGAATTGAATTCCCTCTCTTTCAAAGAAACGTTTGAACTGGTTTGTAAGCACCAAATCTTCCGGTATCCCTTCTTGCAAAGTCTTTCCTTGAGCCATCAACCATATTTTATCAGCTATTTGCAAGGCCATGTCCAAATCGTGTGTTGATAAAAGTATGCCTCTGTTTTTTTCTTTAGATAGTCGGCGGAGGAGTTGCATGATTTCTATTTTTGCGGGCAAATCCAAAAAAGCGGCAGGCTCATCCAAGATAATGAATGGTGTTTCCTGAACCAGAGCCTTAGCTATCATGGCTTTTTGACGTTCGCCATCGCTCATTTTATCAATGGATTTTAAAGCGTAACCCTTGAGCCCAACTTCTTCGATGGCGCGATGTACCAAATCAATGTCGTACGGTAGTAATTTGCCAAAAAATCCGGTATAAGGTGTGCGACCCAAAGAAACCAATTCAAATACGCTTAGGTTTTGAACGTCTAACCTATCGGTGAGTACCACGCTAATTTTTTTTGCCCGTTGAATTTCAGGGATTCGCTCAATCTTTTCGTTACCGTACCAAACTTGTCCTCCCATCGGCTTAATAAAGCCGCACAATGTTTTTATTAAGGTGGATTTGCCGGCACCGTTAGGCCCCAACAAACAAGTAAACTGACCCGGTTTTACGCTAACATTAATGTTTTCGTGCAGCGGCAGTACATGCTTGTCGTAACCTATGGCGAGGTTATTGGCTCTCAAAAAATAATCTTCTTTCTGCTCCATCTCCTGTTGTGTTACTGTGTTAAGCTGCGTCGTTTTAATATGACGTAAATTACTATAGGCGCACCTATTAGCGAAGTCACAGCATTAATGGGAAGGGTGCCATCGAAACCCGGTAGGCGGGCAATTAAATGGCAAAGCAAGGCCAATGCACCTCCAAACAACATAACAGCTGGTATTAATACGGAGTGATCGGCGGTTTTAAATATTCCTTTTGATAGGTGCGGAACAGCCAGACCCAAAAAAGCTATGGGGCCGCAAAAGGCGGTGATGGTGGCCGTTAATAAACCTGTTATCAACAATATGCTCAATCTGGATCGTTTGATATTTAAACCTAAATTGGCTGCATAATTTTCGCCGAGTAAGAGAACGTTTAAAGGTTTTATCAAAAATAAGGAGCCTAATAAACCTAAAGCGACCATCGGAATAAAAATAACATGCTTGTCCCACGATAAGTTATTGAACGATCCTAAGCCCCAAAGCACAAACGACTGCACATCTTCCTTGGTGCTAATAAATTGTAAAAGACCAACAATGGCACTTGAGGCATAGCCTACCATAATACCTACGATGAGTAGCATGGCATTGTTTTTAAGCCTTTGGGCTAAAAAAAGGATCATCAGTAGCACCCCAAAAGCCCCTATAAAAGCGGCTGCGGTAATGGTGAGCGAACCATACCAACCCAACCCAGCCAAAGAAACACCTTGTATGGCACCAAACAGTAACACAACAACGGCTACACCTAATCCTGCACCCGAACTGATGCCCAAAATGGAAGGGCCTGCCAATGGATTCCGGAACAAAGTCTGCATTTGCAAACCGCCGGCCGCTAAACCAGCACCGGCAAGTAAAGCGGTTATGGATTGGGGAAGGCGGGATTTAAGCAATATGTTTTGCCATATCTCACTTTCGATTGAAAGACCTACCATCCATTTTAACACCACGCTAAAAGGAATATAAACTGAACCCAGGGAGATGTTGAGCACAAATAACGACAGCAGCAATACAGCCAAAGCTATATAAGCGAAGTTTTTTCTGCTCTTGGCTGTTTCTCCCTGCATACTAATTTACTTTTATATTTTACTCTTTAGTTAGTTTTCGATAATAAACCTGTTCAGAACCGATGTTTAGTTCGGGATGAAATAGTTGTACTAAATCCTTTAATACTACATCAGGTTCCAATAATCCTTTTTCGAAAAGCTTGGAGTTATGCGTGTTAGAATAAACCACTTGGCGTGATTTAAAGGCATCAAAATCAGTATACCTTACATCCTCATCTTTTAAGGCTGTGTAGCTGTATGCTTCGCTACGGTTTACCATCATCATCCAATATTCGCAATGGGCAGCGGCTTGATATACGGTTTCAAAATCATAACTCAATGATCCGGTTCCAGCTCTGTCGCTAAAAATATAACGTACACCCGCATCTTCTAAGAAATTAGCATTGAAACTCTGAGCCGCCGGCGTGTACCAAACACCTTGATATACTTGCCCACTCATTACACATGGTTTCTCTTTGGCATTGCCTGCCAATTGCTTTACTTTATTGTATCGTTGGGCAACTTCGTTTACTGTAGTACGAGCTTCATCTTCTTTGTTAAAAAAGGCAGCCACATAGACCAACCACTCCATTCGTCCAAGGGGCGTATTTTCGAGATAGCTGCTATTGGTAGTCATTTTGATCCCTGCGCTGCGCAAAGGAGCATAAAAATCATCCCTAAACGGCGATATCATCATCATATCCGGATTTAAAGCCAACAGTATTTCTGTGTCGGGGGCATAAGCGGTGCCGATGTTACGAACCTTGCCAGTTGACAGACCTTGTTGAACCTTTGTGTTAGATACATATTGGGGTTCGGCCATGCCTACCAATTCATCCAGAACGTTTAATTGATTAGCATAACTAATTTGTGTAGAAGCTACAGAAATCCACCTTTTAACAGGGATTTTTATGGCAGTTGGGTTGTTTTTGAGGAATGCGGCATTACTGGGGAGTAGTGTAATCAAAGGGGCGGCAGCCGAATCCCAAGGATGGGTAACCTCAATACGCTTGTGATCGCTGAAATATTTTATTTTAAAGCGATGGGCGTAAGCTGGTTCATAAACCGAATTTGGTTCAGCATGGTACTTAGTTGAATTTGATTTGTTGGGGTTTTGTTGGCAGGCTATCAAGGCCAACAACGTAAGCACGGCATAAGCCGGTAATCCTTTTTTTATTAATCTCATTACTTCAATCTCCCGAAAGTTAAACGAATACTTATCCTTGTGGTAGGTTTTCCGACTTTCTTTTTCGAGCATCTTCCCATCTGGCCATGACCTGACAGTGATTTTTTTGCTCACCCTTTTTGGGGTAGAATACGGCTGCGGGTACAGTTCCTGACTCCCGAATTTTAACGGTTACAGGATTCCCTTTTACGTTGCTAAATGCAACACCAACAATGAGTGCAAAAATACATTAAATATTTGAAAAAAAAGGCCACTGCTGTGGGCAATGACCTTATGTTTTGGATGGTTGGTTTTTTTATCCTTCCATATATACCATCAAAGCCGAGTAGGTGTTAGCTTCCTGGCTGGAGTGCGCTGCATATTTAATATCTACAATACTATCTAAATCGATCTTGTTTTCGTTAATGAATTCATTAATCTGCAAGTCAATACTTTTGTCATAATCATCCATTCCAGTATACTGAAAATGTTTTGTTTTAAGATGGCTCATAATGTTATGTTTTAAATGAATGTTTGTTTCCTATAGCTTAGGATACGTGATAGTTGCTGTTTTGGGTTCAAAAAAATGCCATTAAAACAGGCCGTTTATACAAGTGTGCCAAAAACGAGGATAAACATCCATTATTCGTATGTTATGGTTGAAGATATCTGGCTCCTTAAGAATTTATCTCAAACCTTTTCAGTTTAAGCTCGGATTACTTAGGATGTATTTTATTAACGTTACTGAGCTTCCATCCAAGTACTAAATTGTTGAAACTGGGCAGGGTGGGCTGAAATCCATAACAATACATCGGTGTTATAGCGAGAGGTGCTGATGTAATAACTGAAAGGTTCGCTCAGTTTGTTATTTTGTAGCTTACTGAAGAAGTTGACGTAAAAATCCCACCAAAAGCCATTTTTGTCGCGTGATGCCTCTTCTAATATTTTAAAAAATGATTGGTTTCGGTGGGCAAACTGAACAAGCAGACTGTTGAAATCGTATGTTGCTTCTTTGCTGTTGTTCTCTAGATTTTCGGCCGCTTTTATTAAGCTGATTGATAGTTCACTACTGGCAAAGTCGTCGTATTTATATCCGGCCTGCACAAGCTGTATGTCGCGCTGTCCTTTTTGTCGTACACCTTGATTCCAAAGGTTTTTCAGTAAATCATAAGCGGCAGCACTTCTTTCTCCCTCAGGTTCCAACAATAAAAAATAATACAAGGGTAACATGCTTTGTATGCGCTCGCCCTGTGCAAACATGATATAAGCCAAAAGCAAATGGCTACTGGCATGTGCCGGATATATTTCAATGGCATTTATTGCATACTCTTGGGCTTGCACATATTTTTCATTGTTATGTAATGATAGTGCCAGGTTATAACGTATCAGGTAGCTTGCTGGCCAATTTTTTAATGCTTGCTTGTAAATTCTTGTGGCTTTTTCGTGTCGCCCTAAATTATCCCACGATCCGGCGTTTACCAAATAGGCATCTTCACTATATTCACCACCCTTTTTGATTGCTTTAGAGCTATAGGTGGCTGCATCGGGATAGTTTTCGAGTGCCAAGTGTGCCAACGATAGGTAGTAACAAGCTTTCGTTGATTCCCGATTAAGTTTAAATGCTTGTTTAAACCACGAGAGGGCATTCTCATATTTTCCGCTTTCATAATCGGATAGTCCGCGCTGCATGATGGTTTCAAAATCAGTACTCTGCGCATTTATCTGCCCAAACGAATTTAGGAATAGCATGATTATTAATAACTTGTTGACCTTCATTTCTTAAGCTATTGGTGAACTACCGCAATAATGCAAATAGTAGGAATCGAAATTAGATAGAATAAACCGTAATAATGTACACTATATACCTAACGCCCTTATATTTATAATATTTTAAC